>JAKQHE010000141.1 GCA_029573155.1 bacterium | reverse complement strand
AAAAGGCGGGCGTGAAGATCGGCGTCGTCAACCTGCTCGGGCGCGTCTTCATGGACCCGATGGACGACCCGTTCTCGGCGGCCGACCGCGAACTGGCCGCACTGCGCGAGGCGGGGGCGCAGGTCATCCTCATCGACTTCCACGCCGAGGCGACCGCCGAGAAGGAGGCGTTCGCCTTCTATCTCGACGGACGGGCGGCGTTGCTCGCCGGGACCCACACCCATGTGCAGACCTCGGACGAAAAGATACTTCCCGGCGGGATGGGCTATATCACCGACCTCGGCCGGTGCGGATCGTTCCTCTCGGTGCTCGGCGTCGAGCCGAAAGCAAGCATCGAGGGGTTCCTGACCGGTGTCCCGCAAAACTTTACCCCGGCGAAAAGCACGCTTATGATGGAGGGAGTACTGGCCGACATCGACCCGGCGACGGGACGGACGGCACGGATCGAACGGATACGACAGCAGGCGGAGGCATATGATGAGTGACGAGCGGACGCGCCACGAACTGGACCAGTTGAAAAGCGGCATCGTCGACCTCTACACCGAAGAGGAACTGGGGAAGAAACTCGACCGGTTCCATCGCGAAGGAAAGCCGATGGTCGTCAAGGCGGGCTTCGATCCCACCTCGAGCGATATCCATCTCGGCCATACGGTGCTCATGAACAAGATGCGTCAGTTCCAGGACCTCGGCCACCGTGTCGCCTATGTCGTCGGCGACGCCACCGCGATGATCGGTGACCCGACCGGGCGCAACAAGACCCGTAAGGTGCTTACCCGTGACGAGATACTCGATCATGCGAAGACCTACGCGACACAGGCTTTCAAGATCCTCGATCCGCAAAAGACCGAGATGGTCTTCAACTCGACCTGGCTGTTCAAACTCGATTTCATGAAACTCATAGACCTCGCCTCGAAGTACAATGTCGCTCGGATGCTCGAACGGGAGGATTTCAAGAACCGCTTCAAGAGCGGCGACTCTATATCGGTCCACGAGTTCCTCTATCCGCTCGCGCAGGGCTACGATTCGGTCGCGCTCAAGGCCGATGTGGAGCTGGGCGGCACCGACCAGATATTCAATCTGCTCGTCGGGCGCAAATTGCAGTCCGACTACGGGCAGGAACCGCAGGTCGTGATGACGGTCCCGCTGCTCGTGGGGCTCGACGGGGTCCAGAAGATGTCGAAATCCTACGGTAACTACATCGGCGTCACCGAACCGGCCGACGGCATGTTCGCGAAGGTGATGTCGATCTCCGACGATCTCATGTGGAACTACTACGAACTGCTCACCACCGTGCCGGTCGATGAGATCGCGGCGATGAAGAACGGCATACAGAACGACACGATCCACCCGCGCGACTGCAAGGTGAACCTCGCACTCTTCATCACGGCGCGGTTCCACGGCGAGCCGGCGGCGCGTGAGGCAAAGGAGAACTTTTACCGCGAGATACCGTCGAACCTTGCCGAATATCCCGTCACGCTGCCCGACGGCGGGCTCGCGCTTCTCGATCTCATCGTGCAGATTGGGTTCACCGAGAGCAAGGCGGAGGCGCGCCGGATGATACAGCAGGGCGGCACCTACATCGACGCGCAGAAGGTGAGCGATGTCGCGCTCAAGATAACCTCAAAAGATTCCTTCGTTCTGAAGGTCGGCAAGAAGAAGATCGGCCGGGTCAATTTCAGTTAGACCTCACCCGCAGCGCGGGGTGCGGTGATCGCAAGTGCCGCAGGTCTCGGGGGAGCAGGGTTCCACATGGATCGTCACCTCGGTCCGCGGCAACTTCGCCTCGATATCGGTCTCTATCGCGTCGCAGATGCGGTGCGATTCCTCGACCGTAAGATATTTCGGCAGCTCAAGATGCAGATCGACATAGCGGACATTCCCCGAACTGCGGGTCCGCATCTCGTGGAAACCGATGCACGAATCGTGGTGCCGCCCTATCGCCTCGTGGATGAGCGCTATCTCTCCATCGGAAAGCCGCTTGTCGACGAGCGGACTCAGCGCCTTACTGAGCATTTGATAGGATTCATAGAGGATGAGGCAGGCGACCGCGATGGCCACGATCGGGTCGAGGAGTTGGATGTCGGTCACCCAAAGAAGCAAAAGCCCGATAGCGACGCCTGCCGAGGTGTAGACATCGGTCTTGAGGTGGAGGGCATCGGCCTCGAGCGCGATCGACCCGGTCTCCCTCGCCACTTTGTAGAGTCGGCGCGACACGACGATGTTGATCGCCGCCGACAGTGCCATGACCGCGACACCGGCTATCGGGAACGCTATCTCCGGACCTTCCATGATCTTTTTGACCGCCTCGAAGATGATGAGTCCCGCGGCGGCGAAGATGAGGAGCGCCTCGACCATCCCCGACAGCCCCTCTATCTTGCCGTGACCGTAGGGATGGTCGTCATCGGGCGGCGTGTCGGAGAGACGAACGCTGAAAAAGGCAATGATCGCAGCTATGAGGTCGAACAGCGAGTGTATCGCCTCCGACAGGACGCTCACCGACCCGGTGACGATACCCACCGCCAGTTTGACGGCGATGAGAAAGGTGTTGCTGGCGACCGAGAGGGTCGCTGTCGCTGTCTTCCGGTTCATGCGCCGCCGTCGCTCCGTGTTCCCGTGGCACCCCATCGTATCCTTCGGCGTACGCAAAATCAAATTTCCGGCCCCGGCACGGACACATAAAAAAATGTTGTATTTCATTTTCCGTTGTACTACAGTCGGTGCATGCGGTCGTCCGTCAGACAGTTGTTAAGGAGGAAAACGATGCGAGTGATTTCTATGGCGTTCCTTGCTCTTTTCTTTTCGGTCGCGATAGCGCAGGAACCGGCGCTCGTGCCGGTGGCCCCCGCAAAGAAGGAGGAACCGAAACAGGAAAAGAAAGAAGAACAGAAAGAGGAACAGAAGGCGGAACAGTCGAACGATTACCAGCAACTGTACCAGCAGTACCTGCAGAAATACAGCACGCCCGCCGAGACGGCACCCGCCCCGGCGCCCGCTCCGGCGCCCGCTCCGGCTCCGGCCCCGGCACCCGCCCCGGCGCCCGCTCCGGCGCCCGCCCCGGCGCCCGCCCCGGTCCCGGCTCCGGCCCCGGCGCCCGCTCCGATACCTGCTCCGGCTCCCGCTCCCATGCCGGAACCTGAACCGGTCGTGACCCCCGAACCGGAACCGATCGCAACCCCTGAACCGACACCGGCGCCGCAACCGGAACCGAAGGTCGAGACCCCCTCGAACTTCACGCTGTCGCTCCGGACGGTCGGTCAACTCGCCAACGGGATCACGCTGTTCGGCGGCGATGTGCTCAAGAACAGTTATCAGTTCGATGTGCCGCAGGCGGTCATCGATCTCAAGGGCGGCACCGACACCTTCACCGCGCGGCTCGCCTTCGACCTCGCCGACGGCTTCCTGACAAGCAACACCGTCATCTCCCCCAGTTACGACGCCAATGCGTTGACCCCCGATGTCGCCACGACCGTCGATCTCGTCGACATGATCAAGGATATCTCGTTCCACTTCCCCAACATCGGCGGCTACTATATCGAGATACAGGGTGGCAAGTTCGGCCTGCCTTTCGGCGTCGAGAACACCCGCTACGACCATGAGATCCCGTTCTACTGGCGCCCGCTCGCCTTCGAGCATTTCCTCGGCGCCGGCTTCAGCGATCTCGCGCTCCAACTCGGCGCCAATGTGCCGATATCGGACACGATGGCGGTAAAGGCGCGCTATTTCCTCTTCAATGGTCGTAACGATGTCCAGCTTGACGGCAGTCAGTACCTTCAGGACCCGGCGCACGGCATCGATGTGCGGTTCGAGATGAAGGATCAGTTCAGCCTTATCGGCGCGCTGTCGCTCATCATCGGTTCGGCCTACCACGACATGGATACCCAAACCGCGGGCGGCATCATGGACACATCGCTTGACCAGACCGACGCGACCTCCGGCGAACGGTTCGGTTACCAGTACGATGTGCCGGGACAGCAGGATTTCCGCCTTTACGCAAAGGATTTCGTCCGCAACAAAATGAACATACTGCTCGGCTTCGGCACCGATCTCAACTACAAACTCGACGAGAACATGACCTTCGGTCTCGCCGCCGAGTTCTACTATTCATACCGACAGATATTCAACCCCGAGAAGATCATCGATCAGGACGGCAACCCGGCGACCTCCGACCTGTTCTCCTACCGTTTCCTCGAGGACGCGAGCGGTGCATTCTACGGACAGGGGTACTACTGGTCCTACGGTTTCTTCGCCGCCCCGTACGCCCATCTGTGGGACTTTGACGCCATGGTCCGGTTCAGCATGTCGAAGCAGCCCTATCTCTACGCCTTCGTCGAGGACCAGAAGAACTACAAGCTGGGGCTCGATGTGATGCTGAACTACAATGTCACCGACTACTTCCAGGTCGGTATCGATTGGCGCTGGATACAGGAAACGCGGAATGTGTTCGACGCGGTGATAGATCCGGTGAACTATGTCAAGAACACCTACAACACCCACCAGATCATGTTGCACGCCCTCTTCCACTACGAGGCGCTCCTCGTAAAGTAGCGCTCCCTTTCACCACCTCCCTCTGACGCTTTTTTCCTTCGACGCTCCGTTCGACGAACAATGTTTCCCCGCTGAACGGATCGTGCCCGGTGCGGTACATCAGCGCCGCCATGGTCGAAGGGGTCGGGGTGAACACCTGTATCTGTTCGGGTGACAGACGCAGTTCCTCCCGACAGAACCGGGCGAGCGCTTGCATGTCGGCCTCGGTGCAGCCGGGGTGGGCCGCGATGAAATAGTAGGTGAGGAACTGCCGTTTCCCCGCTTTCCGGTTGAGCGCGTCGAACAGTTCACGGAAGCGACGGAGCACCTTTTTCGACGGCTTGCCCATGCGGGCGAGCACCCGGTCCTCGGTATGTTCCGGCGCGATCTTCATCTGGCCC
>JAKQHE010000132.1 GCA_029573155.1 bacterium | reverse complement strand
ATCATCGACAACCGCGGCTGGTTGCGGCCCAACTGGCTCGGCGGCCGCCCGGTCCTGCCGGTGCTCGCCGTTGCGCCGAACCGCTGGCAGACGCTCCCGAAAAAGAAAGGGGAGGAAGGATGACCACCACGCGGCGGCTACTGGGTTATCTCTGGCGCGAAAAACGGCTCATCGGCGGCGGCATCCTCTTCACGGCGCTGATGGGGCTGGTCGAGGTCGGGACCGGCACGATACTCAAGATGCTCACCGACGGCATCGAGGAGATCAGCCGCTTTTTCAAGCACGGCGGCGAAGGGATCATCGAGATACCGCTCAAGGTGAAGATACCGTTCCCCGGCAGCAAGGGGCGGTTCAAACTGCTCGATACCGTCATATCGGGGGCCGACGAGGTCTACCGCGCGATGCTCTACCTCGCGCTGGCGGTCATTATCCTGTACCTTCTCAAGGCGGTGTTCGAATACACCCGCGAGATCTGCATGAATTCGGCGATACAGCGGATCCTGCGCCGATTCCGCTCCGAGGTGTTCGCCAAACTGCTCGGGCTGCCGCTCTCGTTCCACGACCGGTCGCGCAGCGGCGACCTCGTTTCACGGGTCACCTACGATGTGACGACGCTGGAACGGGTGTTGGAACTCTTCATCGAGATAGCGCGCACGGCGGTCTATATGCTCGTCTTCCTGCCGGTGATGTTCGTCATCAACGCGAAGATAACGCTCTTCACGATGCTCTTCTTCCCGCTGTCGTGGCTCCTCATCACGCAGTTCTCGCGCAGGATACGGCGCGTCGGCCGCGACATCAGCGAAACGGTGGGCGACTACACGGCGGTCATGCAGGACCGGACCCGCACCCTGCGGACCATCAAGGGACTGTCGGCCGAGGCGACGGAGCGGAGCCTGTTCGGCGCACTCGTCGAGCGGAACTACCGTCTCTTCGTGAAGATGATACTCCTCAAGTACCTCATGAAGCCGTCGAACGAACTGATCGGGATGATCGGCGTTTCGTTCGTCTTCATCTACTTCGCGGGGCGGCTCGTGTCGGGCGACACCACGCTCGGCAATGTCGTTCTTTACCTCTATCTCATGCAGCAGGCCTACAAACCGGTCAAGAAGGTGGCGGCCGCGTTCGGTGAACTCTACAATACGCTCGTCTGCACCGGCCGGATATTCAGCCTTTTCGACGAAAGCGACGAGAAGCAGGGCGGCACCGCCGCCATACCGGCCGACGGAGCGCTGGAGATCGAGAGGTTGTCGTTCCGCTACGAGGGGATGCCGGCGCTCTTCGTTGGCCTGTCGTGCCGTTTCCCGCAGGGCGTTACGGCGCTCACCGGGTCGTCGGGGTCGGGGAAGACGACGCTCTGCGCCCTCATTCAGCGCTTCTATGAACCGGCGGTCGGGACGGTGACCTACGGCGGGACGCCGCTTGCCGATATGCCGCTCGCCGACTGGCGACGGCTGGTCGCCTATGCCGGACCCGACAGCGCCCTTTTTGCCGGGACGGTCGCCGAGAACCTGAAGTACGGAAATCTTACGGCCGATGAGGCGACGCTTGCCGCCGTGACCGCCGTGCTCGACATCGCCGACGATATGCTGAATGCCCCGGCGGGCGAAGGGGGACGGTTATTGGCGCAGGGTCAGCGCGAAAAGGCGGTGCTGGCGCGGGCGATCCTACGGCGGCCGAGAATACTGCTCATCGACGAACTCTGCGACGGAATGGACGACCGCGGGCTCGATGCACTCTTCGGCATCCTGCGCGACACCCCCCTCGTCATCATCGTCTCGAAAAGCCGCCCGGTGCTCGACCGCGCCGCTCACCTTATCAGACTTAATCCCAGCTAAACGCCGCTTCGAGGTAGAAACTGCGCCCCGGACCCGGGTTGAAGGGGTGGGATGCGTAGTCGTCGAGGAGGTTCTTCGCCGTGAAAGAGAATTCGAAATATTCCCAGAGTTCCTGCGATATCCGCGCATTGAGAAAGAGCGGGTTGTGGAGCGTCGATGCCTCCCAGTACCTCGTGTCGAACGGGGCGTATTCCTCGGGGGCCTCCTTCATGGTGTAGATGAGTTCGCCGTAACTCCAACTGCCCCAGATAGACAGCGCGGTGCGGCGGAAGATGTCGTGCGGGGTGTTGACCGCGATCCGCAGTTCGGCGAGCACCTGATGCGACGGGGTGAACTCGATGTACTTCCCTTTGTTGACCTGTTCTTCGGGGGAATGGTCGTAGTTGCGGGCATGGACGAACGAGTGGGTGAGCGAACCGCCCAGATCGACCATCCCGGCCAGATGCTTGAAATCGGCGGTGATGACGGTGTCGATCCCCTGCGAGACCATTTTCTCGATGTTCACCGGCGGGTCGTCGCGACTTATCTTGGCGATACGGTCGTCCAGCAGGGATATGAAATAATCGCTACGGATGCTGAGTTTCCGGTCGAGGAAGAAGAATTCCACCCCGGCGTTGGCGTTGTAGGCCCGTTCCGGCTTGAGCCCTTTGTCGAATTCCGCCGAGGCGACCTTCGCATACTCGCCGAGGTTGGGGAATCGCGCCCGGACCGACGCGGCGCCCCGCAGGAGCAGGAGATCCTTCACCGCGTCGTAGGTGAACCCGATGGCCGGGTTGAATGCGTCGCGGGTGCCGAGGATGATCGGATCGGGCTTGACGATGTAGGCGGCGCCGTACTCTTTGCCTTCACGGACGCGGAAATGGTCGATCGCCTGCATGTCGTAGGAAAGACCGGCGGTCAGGCGCAGATCGCCCGCTCGCAGTTCGTGTTCGCCGGCGAGGTAGAAGGTATGCGCGCCGATCCGGGTGTTCGGGTAGGGGTCTGTGCCGCCGGCGGTCGCCGTTATTGTCGGGGAAAGGGTCGCCGATACTGCTCCTTCGTCCGCGGCGAAGGTGTCGTAGCGGTAGTGGATCGCGAAGTTCATCCGGTAATCCTTGGTGAACCGATAGGTGGGAAGGAGCCGGAGTCCGAGGCTTCCGTAATCCTTTATGTCGCGGAAGGGTTCATAGAGCGTCGGGTCGTCCTTGTCGGTGAAGAGTAGGGTGAGGTCCTTGGGATAGCGGTGGTCAGTGGTGGCGTACCCCTCCTGTTCGGCGTGGTTGCGGAAATACCAGAGGTTCGCCTTGAGCGAGAGATCGCCCCAGCGGGCGTCGAGGTACGGCGAGACCGTCACGCGGTAGAGGAAGGGATAGACGAAAGCGCGGTTCCGCAGTGCGAAATCCTTGAGGTGCGTGATGTCGTCGGTGAACCACGGACGGCTATTGACGGTCCATTTCTCCTTGGCGACATTGTAGTCGCTCGAACAGGTCGACTGGTAGGTGTTGGTCCGCCCCGAATAGATGAACAGACTCGACGAAAGCCCCGTTTCGATATCGGGCGTTATCCGCCAGCCACCCTTGAGTCCGAAGGTCCCCTTGCGGTGGTGTTCGTGATCCCACTTCCCGTCGTCGAAGATATACTGCTCCTTCGCCGGGATGGTCACTTCATCGTAGGTCAGGCCGAAGCGGTCGTAGCGGATGAGTTTGTTGAACCACTGGAGCCGTTTCTCGGGGGTGAGCGTCGCCGAGGGGGTGAAGCCGCCGTACTCGTCGTAGGTGCCGGTGATCCAGTAGTAAAAAGCGTCGATGGCGTTGCCGTGAGCGACCGATATCGATGTGCTGTCGGGGACGCCGTACTCGATCTTCGCGTCGACGAAGGGCTTGTCCGGTTTCCGGGTGACCACATTGACCGTGCCGACGGCGCCGTCGGTCCCGTAGAGCACCGAGGAGACGCCGCGGTTGACGACAAGTTTCGCGATGTTCCGGACCGGTATCGAGGAAAGGTCGATATCGGTCGAGTAGACATCGTTCATCGGGACCCCGTCGACGAGGATCATCACCTTGTCCTGTTCGTAGCCCCGGAGCCGGATGCGGGCAAAACCTTTGGTGTGGCGTTGTGTCTGAACGCCGGGTACCAGTTCCAGCGCCTCGTCGAGCGTTTTGACGCCGCGTTCTTCGAGTTGTTCGCCCGTGATGACGGTCGTCGTTCCCGCCTGTTCTATGTTGGCTATCCGTTCGCCGGTGACGACGATCTCGCCCATGGTGAAGGTGTTCTCACCGGTCTGCGTGATGGCGGTGTCGTCGGGCGCGGATGCGGTCGTTTCGGCGGTGGAGAGCAGTGTTGCGGCGAGTAATAATGAGCCGAACATGCTAGAAACAGGCCTCGAGCGGCTCGGTAGAGCCAAGCCCGGTGAAGTCGGCCGGCTCATAGGCGCAGGCGCTGTCGACCATCCAAGTGCAGTATTCCTCGGCGACCGCGCGGCGCGACTGCCCCAGCCCCTTGCCAACGGTGTCGTCGTTCTCGTAGACCGTGCCGGGCGGGCAGATGTCGTTGCATGATGCGGCGCAGGCCCACTCGGCGTCGAGCGGCAGGAAGTCGGTGCAGGCGGCGAGTCCCTCGACGCAGGTCTTGCAGGCGTCGGCCTGTTCTGTTTTGTAGACCTCGACGGCGCAGCGCCACCATTCCTTCACGATCTCGACGCAGCAGGCGATCGCCGCCTCCGGATCGAGATCGCTGTCGGGAGTCACCACGACATCGGCATCGTCGTTCTCGTCGACCGTTTCGTCGGTGAGGATATCATCGATGGCGATATCGTCGGTGGCGATGTCGTCGGTGGCGATGTCGTTGTCGGTCACGACCTCGTCGGTGTCGGTCGGTGTGACGGTGTCATCGGTCGGGGCCGACGCGTCATCCGCCGTTATGGCGTCATCGACCGTCCCCGTATGGTCGGTCTGGACAAGGTCATCAGGCACATTCTCGTTGTCGCTATCGGCATCATCGGAAGCGCAGGCGGCAACGAAAAGCGTAGCGCAGACAAGAGCAAAGAGAGACGTGCGCATGTCGGTCACCTCCGTATCTTTTCTTGCTATTCGGTCAGCCCGGCGCCGAAATTGTCCATGAGCGCCTTGTGGTCGCCGCTCGCCTTATGGGCGTGGGCCCAGCCGGCGTACTTGTAGGCGGTGCCGGTGTAGGTCTCGTCGACCGCAGCCGAGGTGGCGGTACCGTCGGTGTACTTCATCTTATCGCGGGCATCGGTGTCGGAGAGTTGGACGCCATGTTTGTAGTAGATCGCCCATTTACCGCCGTTCTTGAGTTCGACATAGACATTGACGCCGCCGTCGGCGTCCTTGCTTCCGGTGCAGATATAGCCGGAATTGACAAGTTCTGTGGAATTTCCCGGCAGGACATCGTTCGCGTTGGTGATGCCGGCGTCGAAACGGAACACCACGAGCGCCCCGTCGTTCCGGAACCCGACGGCGTAGCCTTTCGTCGTGCCGTCGTTGAAGTCGGCGTTGTCGGCGGCGAGCACCATCGCCATGGAGAAATGGTCGGTCGACCACCCATCGACATTGAGCGTCCGGTTCATCTTGAGCCAGCCGAACCATTCGTTCCCCCTCGACTTGTCGAGCGTCCAGTCGGCTATCGACTGGGTGAGATCGTAGGATGCGTAGTTATGTTCGGGCGTGGTCAGCCCGTTCGCGTAACTTTCGTAAACGCCGCCAGCGATGCTCCAGACCCCGTCGTTGGCGTAGGTCAGGTCACCCGTGCCGTCGTAGTTGTCGAGCAGGAGCGGGAACACCGGCGTCGGGAGCCCGGCGCCGCCGATGTTCAGGATATAGTCGCCCGCCGGGTCGTCGCTCTCGATCGTCACGAAGGAGGCGAGAGAGCCCTCGAGGGTCGGGTCGAAAGTGATGCTGACTGTCGTGAAGTCGCCCGGGGCGACGGTGGTGGCGGTCGAGGATATGTCGAGCATGAAGTTCTCGGTGTCGTCAAGG
>JAKQHE010000130.1 GCA_029573155.1 bacterium | reverse complement strand
TCAGGTCGGCCGTACGGGTGAAGACGCCAAGGTCGCGGCGGCGTGGCGGTATCTTTACGACGCCGGGCTTGAGCCGGGGCGCGGGATACGGGTGGGTGTCATCGACGACGGTTTCGACCTTGCCCACACCGACCTTGCCGGGGCGTTCCTCGCCGGCATCGACCTGTTCGACGGGGACGACCTGCCGATGATCGGTCAGGGAGACCTGCATGGCACGGCGGTCGCCGGCGTGCTCGCGGCGCGGGTCGGTAACGGCATCGGCGTGGCGGGCGCCTGCGGCGGGTGCCTCGTCATTCCGGTGCGGGTGAGTGCCGAGCTGATAAACGGCGTCACCGAGATAGATGCGTTCAACTATCTGCTCGACCGGGAGGTGGACATCATATCGAACAGTTGGGGCCCCGCCGATCACGGCGGGCCGATGGACATGAGCGAACCGCTCAAGGAGATCATCGCGTGGGCCGCCGTTCACGGACGGGGCGGTCGCGGCGTGACGATACTGTTCGCCGCCGGCAACGGCAACGAGGACATCTCCGACCCTCATAGTTTCGACGGCTATGCCGCGAACCCATGGGTCGTCGCGGTCGGCGCGGTGAACGCCTCGGGGGTGCGGACCGTCTACAGCGACTGGGGAAGGGATCTCGACATACTCGCGCCCAGTTGCGACACCGATCTGGAAGGGTATGCCGATCCGTTCGACCCCTACAAGATACGCGACGGCATCTGGACGACCGACAACACCGGCTTCAGCGGCTATGCGCCGGGCGATCATACCGCTACCTTCTGCGGCACCTCCAGCGCCGCACCGCTCGCGGCGGGTGTGGCGGCGCTCCTGCTGTCGGCCGCACCTTCGCTGACGCGCGAGGAGCTGTACGGTCTTTTGACCGGGACCGCCGACAAGGTGAGCCCGCGTGATGCGCGGTACGACGGGACCGGCTTCAGCGAACGGTACGGGTTCGGCCGGATCGACGCCCTCGCCGCCATCGAGGAACTTTGTGCGCAAAAGGCCTGCGAAGGTGCGCCCGCCGATACCGAAGAGCCGATCGAGCCGTTGGGGCCGGAGGTTGACTTCGTAGAGAACCTGAATACAGTCAGCGACGAAGACCTGCCGCTCGTGACCGAACGACCGGTGACGACCGGCGGTGGGTGCTCTTTCACCGCGCTCTAACGGAGGACGCTCATGGGCTTTCTTTCATCGCTGTGGGATACGATCAAGCCGAAACGGGAGATCGTGCCGGTCGAACTGAACCCCGATAACTTCCAGCCGTCGATACAGAACTCGCCGGTGCCGGTGCTCGTCGATTTCTATTCGAACACCTGCATGCCGTGCCGCCAGATGGCCAAGACGGTGACCAAGTTCGCCACCGATTTTCAGGGCAGGGTGCGGGTCGGCGCTTTCAATACCGCCAACGACACGCAAGGGAAGATACTTGTGCAGTTCAAGGTGCGCGCGGTCCCGACGCTCGTTATGTTCAATAAGGGGAAACCGGTCGAGACCTTCGTCGGCCTCACCGGTTACCTGAAACTGGCCGAAGCGCTTGAGAAGATAGAGAACGGCGGCTAGTCGAACGATATCTTCACCGTTGCTCCGACGGGCACCGCCAGCCCTTCCTTCAGATTGACCTCGAGCGCGTACCGGACCGGATGACCGCTCGGTATCGTGGCGTCCGAACCGGGCTTTCCCTCTTTTATCGATACGATACGACCGTCATCGCCGATGTAGAGTATCGCGAGCGGTATCATGGTGTCGTGCATCCAGAAGAACCGTTCCCGCAGGTCGTCGAAGATGAAGAGGAGCCCCTGTTTCGGCGGGAGCGCGGCGCAGCCCATGAGCCCCCTACGGTGCAGTTCGGGCCGGTCGGCGACGGCGGCGAGGAACGAGTAGCTCTTTTTGCCTTCTGACAGGATGGCGACGGTCGCCTTGGGGGTGTAGCCGCAGAAGTTCTCAGCGGCCGAAATGGTCCCACACAGGCAGAGCAGCAGTATCCAGCGGCCTGCCGTCGCGGGTGACGAAAAGGGCATGATCCCTCCGTTCGGTGACAGTACCTATCTCGAACATCTCCGGTTGAGCATGGGGTGAGCACACGATAAGGAAGAACTCCTCGCCGCTCGAAAGCAGGATCTCGTCGAGCGGGACCTGAAGTTCACGAGCGGCGGCGGCGACCTCGGGGTGCGCCGGTATCCGTTCGGCCGCTATATCCATCGAAACGCCGCTCGCCTCGGCGAGGAGGGTGAGTTCTGAAACGAGCGAGTCGCTGATGTCTATCGCCGCGCCAGGTGCGCCGGTGACCGGCGGTTGAGCGAACGGGTCGGGGTAGAGGAAACGGCGCGTTGCTTCTCCGCCTTGTTCTCCGCGTTGAAGCCGGAGCAGTCCGGCCCGCGAGAGCCCCGGGTATCCCGCGAGGAAGATGCGGTCACCCGGGCGTGCGCCGGAGCGGCGCCATGGCGGGGTGGGCAGGGGGGCGAACATCGTGGCGCCGAGGAACAGCGCATTCGCGGCGGTCGTGTCGCCGCCGATGCAGATGATGCCGTGTGCCTTGGCGAAACGTTTGATGCCTTCGATGATGCCGCGCGCCGTCTCCTGCCGGTCGGCCGGGATGGCGAGGTTGAGCGTGAAATGCGAAGGTCGCCCGCCCATCGCGAGGATGTCGCTCGCGTTAGCCGCCATGAGCCGCCAGCCGACCGCGTCGGGCGGCATGAAGGAGAGATCGAAATGTATCCCTTCGGCCATATGGTCGGTTGTGACGAGGAGGTGATGGTCGTTCCAGACGGCACAGTCGTCGCCGATGAAGGGGCGCTTCGGGTCATCGAGCGTCATGAGTTCGCGGATAAAGCGCCACTCGCGGTTGTCGAGCATGACGGGCGCCTAGGAGACGAACAGTTTCGAGAAGACTTCGTGGTAGTCGGATACGAAGGTCGCCGCGACGCTCTCGCGTATCTCGGCGGGTATGCTCTTGTGGAGGGCCTGATTGTCGGTCGGCAGGATGACCTCAGCAAGTCCGTAGCGCTTGGCCGCGAGCAGTTTTTCGCGCAGACCGCCGATCGGGAGCACCTTGCCGGTGAGACTTATCTCGCCGGTCATCCCGACACCGGGATTGACCGTCTTTTTGAGGAAGAGCGACAGGAGCGCCGTCGTTATCGTGATGCCGGCTGACGGGCCATCCTTGGGCACCGCCCCCGCCGGGAAGTGGATGTGGATGTCCTTCTTGTCGAGCGAAAAGTCGGCAGGAAGCCCGAACGCCTCGCGGTTGCTCTTGATGTAGGAAAGGGCTATGCGGGCAGATTCCTTCATGATGTCACCTAGTTGTCCAGTCAGTATCAGTTGCCCGGTCCCCTCCATCCAGTTGACCTCTATCTTGAGCGTCGTGCCGCCGTGCATCGTCCATGCGAGGCCGGTGACCACGCCGATACGCTCGTCGCGGAGGAACGATTCTTCGGAATAGGGGGGTAGTTTGAGGTATTGTTCGACCAGTTTCGGGGTAACGCGGTGCGCTATCTTCTTGCCCGAGGTCTTGAGCGTGATGCTCTTGCGGCAGATGGCGCCGACCTTGCGTTCCAGTTCGCG
>JAKQHE010000118.1 GCA_029573155.1 bacterium | reverse complement strand
CGAGGTTGACCACCTCCTTCTCGGCCGGTATGGTTATGCGAATGAGCCCGAGTTTATCGCGCAGGCCGGCGCCGATGCCGAAGGTGACGCTCGGCACGCAGATGCCCATCTCGAGCGCGCTCCGGACGATGATGTCGCTCTGTCCGCGCTGCACGATACAGGAGATGCCGACCAGATGCTGTATCATGGGGTAATGCGGCGATCCTGCGGTGGCCTGCGGCGACTCGTCGCCGGGGCACTCGTCGTCACGCGACACCCGCTCGATCTGTTCGCTGTATATCGACCCTCGCCCCTCCTGATCGAGCATCGCCGCCTGTATGAGGCGGTGCATCACGGCGAGTTCCCGTTCCGCCGGCACGGTAAAGGAATAAATGTCTATCGGGTCCTCCAGCAGTCTCGTGCCTGTCGAAAAGAGGCCACCCCTCCTCTCGCCGAGCATGATGGATCGGCCCGACTGGATGTAGGGACGCCGGATCCCGATCGAGCCGAGCGCCGACAGAACGGTCCTCGATATCTCCTGATAGACCTCGCAGGTTATCCGGGCGCAGGGCTGCCGTTTCATGGGGTGGCACCCCCGTCTCCCACGGACGCTTCTTCCTCTTCCTGCCCCGTACCGGATCGTTTGCGCATATAGGCCGCGTATAACCCGGTGAGGAGCACCGAAAGTATCGGGTAGACCGACGCCATGGCAAGTATGCCGAACCCTTCGACCACACCGATGCGCGTCCCGATGCCGAGTCCCATCGCGAGCACGAGCGGCACGGTGACCGGCCCGGTGGTGACCCCCGCGCTATCCCACGCGATGTTGACATATTCCTCGCTCGACAGGTAGGTGACGACGAGCAGGATGGCATAGGGCGGCGCGAGTAGCCAGATGAGCGGGATGTCCCAGATGATCTTGGCGACCCCGAAAGCGATGCCGGCGCCGACGCCGATGGCGACCGCCTGCATCAGGAACGATTTCTTGAAGGTACCGACCGTCAACTCCTCGACCTTGATCCCGAGCGCGTTCAGCGCCGGCTCGGCGAGCGTCGCGCCATAGCCCATGATGAATGCGAACAGCAAGGCGACCAATACACCCCAGACACCACCGAACAACGGTCCGACCTGCGGAACATAGGTGTAGGTGCCGGTCATCTCGTCATAGTTCTTCTCGTCATACGGTATCGGATCGACCACGCGGTCGTGCCGGTGGAAAAAAAAGCGGGCGACCCCGCCCTTATCGGCGTCCACCGCGCTCGCTACGATATCGGGCGAGAATCCGTTGATGCTGGCGCGTTGTTCCTCCAGAGGGACCGTGGTGAAGGAGGACGGCACCTTCCCGCCGACCTGATCGCCCAGTTTGGAAAGCCCCGTTTCCATGCCGATGTTGAAGAAGCCCATGCCGAGGAGTGCGATGACGATGCCGAAGATTATCTCGTCGGTGTGCGGCAGTTTCTCGCGCAGGATGACGAAGAACACGAACAGCATGAACAGCGTGAGCGGGATGATCGCCTGCGCGGCCGCTTGAAAGTTACGCAGGAAGAGCAGTGTGAGCGACGACGGCGGCGGCGACACGGGGTTCAGCGTGTACTCGCGGGCCGATTTTATCGACCCGAAAAGCGCCATCTTCTCGGCCTCGCTCCCGTGGACCGCCACCCACCGCATGAATCGCGGCTCATCGGCGCCGAACAGGCGGGTGCGGGCGCTCCCGTCGCGGGCCATGTCGGCGACGAAAGCGCGGCGGTTGGCATCCTCGCCGAAATAGGCGCGGACCTCGTCGCCGCCGCCCTGCGCGAAGGCATAGCGGAGCAGGTCGTCCTCACTGCCGTCGAACAGGCCGAGCGCTGTGGCGCGCTGGGCGGGGCTCATGAACTCGGCCCCCGGCATCGGCTGAGGCACCTTCCCCGAGAACGACACGCCGAGCAGGAGCACCGCGAGTATCGGGAAGAGCGACGCGAGCGTCACGACGCCGAACCCCGACGCGCCCGAATCGCCCCTGCCGACCACGCGGGTGATGCCGATGCCGAGTGCGAGTACGAGCGGCACGGTGACCGGCCCGGTGGTGACCGCGCCGCAGTCCCACGCGAGCCCGGTGAGATACAGCAGGTTCGGATCGAACGCGGCCCAGACCGATACGGCCGTCAGTATCGGGACGAGCACATAGAGGAACGGTTTCAGCGACCAGTTGTACAGGAAGCGCAGCATACCGAACACCACGGCGAGCCCGACGCCGGCGCCGACGGCCCACACCAGATAGTTCGGGTAGGTGTTCAAAAGCGTGAACAGGAGTGGCGCGTCCCATGCCTTCACGGTGCCGCCGAGTATCTTGAGCGCGCCGATGGCCGGTTCGGCGAGCGTCACGCCGAAACCGAGCAGCAGTGAGAATATCAGGATGACGGCGAGCCCCGCCTTCTGCGGCAGTTTAAGCCCGATGAGTTCTCCGAGCGGCATGAGCCCGAGCAGAAGTCCCTCCATGAAGAAGGCAAGCCCGAAGATGACCATGACCATCCCGAAGGCGATGACGGCGCCGTCCACGATGGGTATCTGGAGCACGAGCGTCTGGAAGAGTATGAGGTAAAGGAGAATGAGCCACACCGAACGGATCTGCTCCATGATGCGGCTCTTGACATACGGGATGATGAGCCCCATCGCCTGCTGGAACGATATCCTGACGCGATCTTTCGGCTGTCGAGGGGTCTTGTTCCCGGTCACCTGTCCGTCTCCCACGCGATACGGGACGACCCTAGCATGTCACGCGGGACAAGTCAAAAAGTTTCGGGAACGGTTCACAACCCGTCGAACTCCGCGCAGTCGAGCGGAGCACCCGCGGCGGTGAAGCAGAGGCAGTCGTCGGTCGTCGGCCAGTAGAAACCCAGCGAGGCGGGGTCGGCCACAAGGTTCATGGCACCGAACAGTTTCACCGGTTCCCCTATCGCGAACTCGTCGTTATCGGCGTAGCACGGCAGGATGGAGGCGCCGGTATCTTCCGCATCGCGCGCCGCGACGAAGCATTTTTTGTAGGATATCTCGCCGTCCCGTATCTTCTGCGTATAGCGGTGGATGCTGAAGAAGAAGGCGTCGGCGGCGGTCAGCGAGACCTCCTCGTTCAATTTCGCCGCCTCGAGCGCCGCCACCGGCACGATGAGTTCGGCCGCGTTGAAGGTATAGGTGTTGGCGTTCAGCGCCCGAAGGTCGCCGAAACTCTGCGCGAAGAGCACCTCCTCCCCCAGACCGTTGTCGGTCCGCGTGGTGAAGTTGTTGTAGGATGTCGCGTCGAACGGCGCGCCGTCCCAGCGCAGATCGTGTTCCGCCAGCCCCTCCGCGGGCGAGTAGGCCACGGGATGCTCGATGGAACCGACCATCCGCAGGTGGGCGTAGGTGTCGCCGGCCGCCGCGAAATAGCCCTCCGGCACCGCGCAGTCGAACAGGTCCTCGATCGCGGGACACGATACCACGCCGCCGCTCGCGTTGTAGCAGCGGCACTGCTTCTCCTCCTCGATATCGCGTGAAAGCGGCAGATAGGCGAACAGGCGCACCTCCTCGCCCGCCGAAAAGTCGGTGTTGCGGTCGAGGCAGGTCTCGACACGGGCCATCGTCCCGCCGCCGGCGGGAACGCCGTTCTGGCACCGCTTGGTCACCCGCTGGGTCGCCTCGTCGTACCAGTATTCGATGCTGGAATAGTCTATCAGCGGCGACTCTATCGTACCCTCGCCGCTTTCCTTCGCGGCCGCGAGGAGCGTCAGGGGGATGAAGAGTTCGAACCGCCTGACCCGCGTCTCGCCGGTGTAGAGCCGCCGCTTCTCGGGACACTCTTCGATGAGATACAGACTGGGCGTTTCCCCCTCGTCGGAACGGAAGGCGTATTCGGCGCAGAACAGGTTCTCGCCGCCGGTCTCACCGGTCCGGTAGTAGTGGGCGGCGCCGGTCGCGGGGTCTTCGGCGTCGATGCCGTGAACGATGCCTTTGAACCGGACCAGTTCATGGTCCGGGGCCGGCGTATCGGGACGCGGATCGCGGTGGTCGCAGGTGTCGACAACCGGCGCCTTCTCGGCGTTCGCGACGAGCGCGACGATCCGTTCGAGAAGGAACGCGCTGTCCATCACCGTCGGGTAGTTCGCCTGTATCGCGAAGGCGGTCCGCATCTGCGGGAAATAGGCCCACAGTCCGTTGAAGTTCACAAGCGACCCGTTGTGGCCGTAGCCGCTCTTCGCCGCGTCGCTTTCGAACGAGAAAAGCCCCAGCCCGTACGAGCCGCCCGATCCGGTCGAGACCATCGTGAGCATATCGTCCAGCGCCGCGCTCGATATGATCCAGCCGCCGAACAGGCGCGCCGCGAAATGGGCGAGATCGGAGACGCTCGACACGATACCGCCGTCGGCCCACGCCGGGTTGAGTCCGGTGTAGGGCGCCGGCGCATTCTCCTCGTACAGGTGCCCGGCGGCGAGGTCGCCGAGGAGCCCCTGCTCCTTTTCCAGCGTGGTGACCGTCAGTTCGCCCCGCGCGAACACCTCATCGGCGAGCACCTCGCCGAGCGTTTTGCCGGTCACCTGTTCGATGATGCGGCCAAGGAGCACATAGTTGGTGTTCGAGTACGACCACCCCTCGCCCGGCTCGAACAGCCGGGGCATGAGCGCGGTACGGGCGATGATGGCCTCCGGCTCGCCGACGACGATGTAGTCGCTGATACCGGAGGTGTGGTTGAGGAGCATCCGTACCGTGATGCGGTCGGCCTCCGGATAGTCGGGATACCACCGGTCGAGCGTGTCGGAGAGTTTTACCTTCTGGTTATCCATGAGCCGCAGGACCGTCGCCGCGACGAAGGTCTTGGTGATGCTTGCGACGCGGAAGAGGTGGTCGGCCGTCAGCGCCGCCCCTTCACCGGTATCGCTTTTTCCGGCGGCGACCGCGTAACGCCTGCCGGTGCGCAGGTCCTCGACGCCGACCGCGACGCCGACACCATTGGTGAACAACAGGTGCTCCTCGAGAAGCGATCGTATCCCCTCCTCGACCGTCGGCGCGGTGTCGGTATCGACATCGGTGACGAGGGTGTCCTCATCGACCGTCGCGTCGCCTTCGGGAAAGGCGAAGTCGAGTTCGTAGGTCTTCGGGGACTCCTTGCAGGCGACCGCGCCGCACAGGACCCCGACCGCACACAGGAACACCGCAATAAACCGCATGATCGCTTTCCCCTTTATAAAAACCTCACTTATTATATACAGGTCGCGGCGGATATCGAGAAAAGTTTTTAGCCCCTCTTATCTTGCATTTTTCTCCGGGTACGGGTACTATCGGTGCCGGTCATGCGCTGTGAGGGAGCATCCGACGTGCCGAAGTTCTTTTCGCTACTACTTGTTCTTTCGGTCGTCGCCTGTTCGGGCATCGACGACATCCCCTACAAGGGTCTCTTTGTCAACGGTTCCTCCTACACCCTTGCGATAGCCCCCTCCGGCGGCCAGAGTTGGGAGCCGTTCACGCTCGCGCCGGGCGACGAAAAGCGGATAACCGTGGACGAGGATCGGGTGCTGTTCACCGTGTCGCCCGCCGTCGTCGTCTGGGTATTCAACGAAAAGGAGAGCACCGTCACCTTCTACGATCGCGACCCGAACAGTGACGATGACACGCTGTACTGTCTCGATGGAGCGACCGCCTGCGACGGGGTCACCGCGATCTATTACTGCAACGGCGGCTTCTGGAAACGGCGGCCCTGTGCCGATGCCTGCGTCGATCTCGGCTATGCCGCGGCCGTCGGATGCGGTTACAGTTCGAACGCCGGGAAGGACCAATGCTTCTGCGAATAACGCTCCTCGCCCTCATCCTGTCCGCCTTGCCGCTCGCCGCGGCTGATGGCGACGACGGGGAGAAAAAGGAGGAACCGGCGAAATTCATCTTCGGTTCCTACGGTCGGGTCCAGCCATCGACCGATCTCGAAGGCGGCTCCGGCAGGCATACCAACATCGTATCGCACGGCTCGCGGCTCGAACAGCCGACCTATCTGGAACTCGACCTCGTCTATGACTTCGCGAACAAGCCCGATGAGACCGATTTCCACCTCGTCACGACGCTCGCGTTCGGCGAATCGCTCTTTCACGACACCGGCGTGTTCGCCGCGCTGTCCACCATCCGCAACCTCTTCATCCGCGCCGAGGGGGTCGGCTACAAGCCGCTTTCGCTCTGGGCCGGGAGCCGCATGTACCGTGGCGACGACATCTACCTGCTCGATCTCTGGCCGCTCGACGATGTCAATATCTACGGCGCCGGGGCGGGACTGCGTTATACCGATACCGAGGTGGATATCCACTTCGGGCTGAACCGGCTGGAGACCGACTGGCAGGTGCAGAAGCGGGAGGTACCATCAGACACCTTCGGCACCGAAACGGTCGAGTGGATGGACCGCCAGCGGATCATCGTCGGGGCGAAGGCGACCCAGTACTTCCTGCGCAAGGAGAACTCCGACTTTGCGCTCAAGGCGAAACTGTTCGCCGAGATGCAGAGCATCGGCTCCGGGACCCGCATCAGCGAACGGAGCGTCAACGCGGCGACCGAAGAGGATCGGGTCACCTACCCCGCCGACATCGGCTGGTCGGTGGGCGCGCAGTTTGGCGCGTTGGGGCTGGGGCGCAACGGGTTCGCCCATGTCATGTTCAAGTATTCGGGCGGGCTCGCCGCCTACGGGACGCTCACTGAGCCGTTCGGCTACGACATCGACCGCAAGACCACCACGGCGCAGGAATTCCTGACGGCGCTCACCGGGAATTTCGAGTTCTGGCGAATGAGCCTGATGATCGGGTCCTACGCCCGTTACTTCACCGACGCCGACCCGAACAGGTACGATAACGACGACGGCTGGGAGTTCATCCTCGCGGTGCGTCCCCATATCCACATCCATGACTCGCTCGCCTTCGGGGCCGAGGTGTCGCACCAACTGCGCAAACCGAACGGCATAGCGCCCGACACCGCCGAACAGACCCTGCCGATGATAACGAAACTGTCGCTGTTCCCCATCGTATTCAAGGGCGATTCGCTCTCCTACGGCCGGCCGCAGGTGCGGCTCGTCTACACCGTCAGTTTCGTGAACGGCGACGCCCGCGCCACCTTCCCCGAGGGCGACAAACGGCGCGACCGGCAGATACAGCACTTCCTCGGCATCGGCGCCGAGTGGTGGTTCAACACGGAGTACCGGTAGATGAAGTATCTGTTGTCGGTATGCTCTCTTTTGTTGATGGCCTGCGTCGACACCGGCAAGGTATCCGGCGACATCCCCATCACCAGCAATGTCACCGACTGGCGCGATGAGGTGATATACCAACTCATCACCGACCGGTTCGCGAACGGCGACATCAACAACGACCACAACGCCGACCCGTCGAACCTCGCCGCGTGGCACGGCGGCGATTTTCAAGGGATCATCGATAGGATACCCTACCTCAAGGAACTCGGCGTCACGACGCTCTGGATAAGCCCGGTGGTGAAAAATGTCGAGGAGGACGCCGGCATCGCGGGCTATCACGGCTACTGGACGCAGGACTATCTTTCGGTCAACCCGCACTTCGGCGATCTCGCGAAACTGCGCGAAATGGTGCAGATACTCCACGACAACGACATCAAGGTCATCCTCGACATCGTCGCGAACCATGTCGGGCAACTCTTTTACTACGACATCAACAAGAACGACCGGCCCGACGAATCGGTGATGGGCTCGTCGATGGACTGTTACACCTACTGCCAGCGCATCATGACGCTCCCGCAGGCCGACGGAGAAGCGATCTGCGAACCCGAATACGGCAACGACTTCACCGAAGGCGCCTGCTGGGGCGTTGACGGGTGCGAGAACAAGCCCTGCTTCGACACCTGCATGACCCGGTGCGCCGACGGGTATCCGCAGAAGATCGAGGTGAAACGCTACAGCGAGTGGGACCCCGACTTCGACCCGCGCGGCATCATGAGTTTTTCCGAAGCGGGCGAATCGGGCCCGGCCCCCGTCAAGTGGATATACATGCCGGAGATAAACCGCGTGCCGCCCCTGCCGGTCGAGTTCCAGAACGAGGAATGGTACAACCGGCGCGGCCGCATCGTTACGTGGGACAGTCCCTATCAGGTGGTACGCGGCGACTTCCCGGGCGGGCTCAAGGACCTCGACACCACCCGCGACGATGTCCGCAAGGCGCTCATCCGGGTCTATCAGTACTGGATAGCGGCGGCCGACCTCGACGGGTTCCGCATCGACACCATCAAGCATGTCGAGCACGAGTTCTGGCGCGCCTTTTCCCCCTCGATGCGCGAGTTCGCGAAAGGTATCGGCAAAAAGAACTTCTTCATCTTCGGCGAGGCGTTCGACGGCGACGACGAACTGATCGGCAGTTTCACGAAGAACAACGAGATGGATTCGGTCTTCTACTTCTCTCAGAAATTCCAGGTGTTCGACGCGATATTCAAAGGGGGCGGTCCCACCCGCAACTTCGAGGACATCTACAACGGCCGTGCGGTCAATTACGGCACCGTGTCGGGGGTGACCGACGCCGACGGAAAGGTCCTTTCGCCGCAGAGACTGCTCGTCAACTTCATGGACAACCACGACCTGCCCCGGTTCCTGTACGACAAACCCGACGGGGCGGCGCTCCGCAACGCGCTGTCGCTCCTCCTCACGATGGACGGCATCCCCTGCCTCTATTACGGCACCGAACAGAACTTCGACGGCGGCAACGACCCGGCGAACCGCGAGAACCTCGCCGTGTCGGGCTACGACACGCAGAACGCCACCTTCCGTCATATCGCGGCGCTCACGGCGCTCCGGCGCGAACTGGAGCCGCTCCGGCGCGGCGATCTGACGATACGCTGGTCGACCGATCACACCGGCGATGAAGAGGATGCCGGGATGCTCGCCTTCGAACGGACCTACAAGGGACGGACGGCGCTCGTCGTCCTGAACACCCACCCGACGCGGACCTCCAAGACCTCGTTCGACGGCAACGACATGCAGACCTCGTTCGCCGCCGGGACCACACTGGTCAACCGCGCCCCCGGCGGTAGCGCGCAGTTCACCGTCGGCACGGGCGGGATCCTGCGGGTATCGGTGCCGCCCCGAACGCTCCGCGTACTGACGACCAACTAACGGGAGATACCACCATGAAAAAACACCTGCTGACCGCCGTGCTTTCGGTCCTGACGGCCGCCCTTCTCGCCGCCGCCGAACCCCAGCCGGCGTCGCCAACCGAGGAGGCCCCCGCCATGGAAACAAAGGAAGCGAAGGTACTGGTCGTCTATTTCAGCCGTTCGGGCAACACCGGGGCGGTGGCGAAGGAACTGGCCGCCGGACTCGGCGCCGACAGCGAAGCACTCACTGAACAGGGGACCGACTGGTCGGGCGTCTGGGGCTATTTCAAGGCGGGCAAGGCGGCATGGAAAGAGGAAGTGTCGTCCATCGAAAAACTCAAGAAAGAGCCGAAGGACTACGACCTCGTCGTCATCGGCACTCCCATTTGGGCGTGGAACATGACCCCGGCGGTCCGCGCCTTCCTGACCGTTTACAAGGATGACATCAAGAAGATCGCCTTCTTCGCCACCGAGGGCGGTTCCGGCCACGAAAAGGCGTTCAAGAACATGGAGGCCATAGCGGGCAAACGGCCCGTCGCCACCGGCTTCTGGCTGGAGAAAGAGGTGAAGGATCCGGCGAAACTGCGCGAGAAGATATCCGCCTATGTCATCGATATCAAGAAGACTCTTCCCCCCTCCACCGAACTCTGACCTCTTTTTTGACTTTTTCCCCGTTTTTTGAGATACTCCGTCGGTCTAGGGAAAACGCCTGTTCCCGCTGTCTTTTATAAACCGGAACTCATGGAGGTATGCATGAGGATCGTGACGCTTATCGGGGCCATCGTGATGGCGGCCCTGCTGACGGTCTCCTGTGATGGGACCAACAAGACGAATTCACCCGTTTCTTCGGTCACCGTGACGGCGACCTATGTGGAGAACGGCGACACCATCGTCGTCGAAGGGACCAACTTCGGCACCACCGAGCCGAGTGGCACGCTGACGAAGGTCACGACGAGCGACGCGCTCACCGACCTTCCCGTCGAACTGACCGTGACCGATTTCAGCGAGACCCGCATCGCGTTCCTGCTTCCCGAGACCTTCGCTGAAGGTAACTACGTCCTCGCGGGCGAGACGGCTAACGGCGGCTTTGTCGTGACGCTCGTCGGGCTCAAGGGCGAGCAGGGCGACCCCGGCGACCCCGGCGACCCCGGCGATCCGGGCGACCCCGGCGAGGACGGCGTTGATGGCGAGGACGGCGCGGACGGC
>JAKQHE010000092.1 GCA_029573155.1 bacterium | reverse complement strand
CGTCCTGTACGATGTCCTTCACCCGCCCAAGCACATGCAGGATGCCATCGTCGCCCGCTTCAAGGTCATGGCGAACCTTGATATCGCCGAGAAGCGTGTCCCGCAGGACGGTCGCATCAAGTTGAAGATGGGCAAAGGACGCGAGATGGATTTCCGCGTATCGGTCCTCCCCTGCATCTTCGGCGAAAAGGTCGTTCTCCGTCTCTTGGACAAGGGCAACCTGCAGGTCGACATGACCAAACTGGGCTTTTTTGAGGAGCAGTTGGAGTGGTTCCGCGATGCGATACATCGTCCGTACGGTATGATACTGCTCACCGGCCCCACCGGTTCGGGTAAGACGACCACGCTCTATTCGGCGCTCACCGAACTCAACAAGACCGATGTCAATATCTCGACCGCCAAGGACCCGGTCGAATACAACCTCGAGGGTATCAATCAGGTTCCGGTCCGTGAGCAGGTCGGGCTCACCTTCGCCTCGGCGCTCCGGTCCTTCTTGCGTCAGGATCCCGATGTCATCATGGTCGGTGAGATCCGTGACTTCGAGACGGCCGAGATCGCGGTCAAGGCCGCGCTCACCGGTCACATGGTCATGAGCACGCTCCACACCAACGACGCCCCCTCGGCGGTCACCCGTCTGCTCAACATGGGTATCGAGAGTTTCCTCGTCACCTCTTCGCTCAACCTCATCGCGGCCCAGCGACTCGGCAGAATGGTCTGTCAGGCCTGCAAGGAGGAGTTCCCGATAGAGAAGCATGTGCTCAAGGATCTCGGCATCACCGACCGCATGATCGATGAGATCGCCGGAGGCGTTCCGCGTATCTTCAAGGGGCGCGGGTGCGATGCCTGTTCCGGCTCCGGGTACAAGGGCCGTATCGCGTTCTACGAGGTACTCGTGCTCAGCGAGGGGGTCAAGGAGGCGGTGTTGAACGGCGCGAGCGCCATGGAACTCAAGCAACTCGGTATCCGCGAAGGAATGAAAACGATGCGCACGAGCGCCAACTTCAGACTGCTTGAGGGCAAGGTTTCCATAGACGAGGTTCTGCGCAACACCGCACCCGACGGCGCCGAGAGCATATGACGAAAGGCACGATGGACAATGCGAGGTAATTGATGGTCGACGCGGCAAGTGTATCCCTGCAGGATCTGTTGACGCTCCTTATCGAACAGAACGCCTCCGACCTTCACATCACCTCCGGTAGCCCGCCGCAACTCCGCATAGACGGCTCCCTGCGACCGGTGAACCTGCCGCCCTTCACGCCTACCGACACCAAACGGCTCGCCTACAGCATCCTCACCGAGCGGCAGAAGAAGATGTTCGAGGAGAACAACGAACTCGACCTTTCGTTCGGTGTCAAGAACCTCAGTCGTTTTCGCGCAAACATCTTCATGCAACGCGGCGCCATCGCGGCCGCCATCCGCGTCATACCTTACAAGATACTCGATTTCTCGGCGCTCGGCCTGCCCGAGGTGGTCGAGGAGATCGCGAAGAAACCCAAGGGGCTTGTGCTCGTCACCGGGCCGACCGGGTCGGGGAAATCGACGACGCTCGCCTCGATGATAGATTACATCAACCGTAACCGCAAAGGTCACATCGTT
Organism: bacterium; assembly: GCA_029573155.1. GTDB lineage: Bacteria > UBP6 > UBA1177 > UBA1177 > JAKLFG01 > JAKLFG01. The sequence continues at coordinate 129 of JAKQHE010000092.1, read as the reverse complement.
ACAATAGAAGACCCGATAGAGTTCATCCACACCCATAAGAACTGCATCGTCAACCAGCGCGAGATCGGGTCCGACACCGCTTCGTTCGCGAAGGCGCTTCGCGTCGTTCTGCGTCAGGATCCCGATATC
>JAKQHE010000090.1 GCA_029573155.1 bacterium | reverse complement strand
CCCTGCCGGGTGTCCTGTTCAAGCGATTCGCGCACATCGGAGAGCGTGCCGGCCGACTCGGTGATGGTCTCGCTGATCCTTTCCAGTATGTCCGCCTTCGGTCTGCGGTTCTTGTACCACCACGCCGCAGAGATCGCGGCGACCGAAACGACGACCAGCACGATCATCAGTTTGAGCAGGAGCACCATGAGCCCTCGTTTCTTCTTTTTCTTTTTCTTCGAGGGCCGGGCATCCTCGGTGCCGGGAGAGGTGCCGTCGAGCAGGCTGGGACCGCCCGTGTCGGGTATGACGGTATGCTCGATGTCCCGCCGTTGCATCGTCTCGTCGTCGAAGGTGGCGATGGAATCGTTGAAGAGGTGGACCGGCGCGCTGCTTGTTGGTGAGGCCTGCCGGGAAGCGACGCTTTCGACGAGCGAGAGTTTCGCTTTCCGTCCGTCCTCGTCGAAATTGAGGAGTCCCGGTTCGTCGGTCTTGAGTGAGGCGGTGATGGTCTGTCCGCCGCCGCCGGCGCCGCCACTGTCGCGGATAGGTTCCCATCGGACACCATCATAACTCACGAAATCATTCTTGTTTATCTCCTTGCGCAGGAGCATGCCGGAAAGTTGATCCGCGGGGAAAGGGCCGATCGTTTCGTTGGTCTGTCGGCGGCGGATGTATATCTTCTTTTCCATCGGTTCGGCGGCCGCGCCCACAGGAAGGTCGCCGGTGTCGGTGGCGTCGCCGAAGGAACTTTTGTCCAGAAGCCGCTGTTCGATGTTCTCTGAAGAGAAGTCGCTGAAAAGGTCGCCGAGCGCATCCTTTTTCTCGGCGCTCAGGCCTTCGGGGGCCCGCGCCAGTTTCTCCGCCCCCTTCTTTTCGATGCGTTCGCGCGGTGCGGCGGTCGTTTTTTTCTCCTCCGAGGGAAGAGGCAGGTCGAGCATATTGAAGTTCTGGGTCTTCTCTTCGTCGGAAGAGGTGTCGCCTCCCATGTCGTCGAAGAGGCTGTCGAGCAGGTCCTTTTCGACGGGTGCCGCGCTCTTCTGTTCCCCGCCGCCGCCCGCTGTGGGTCCCGAAGGAGGATGTCCGGGTGTCGCCGCGACGTAATCTTCGTTGCGTTCGATGAAGGGATCGGCGGCTGGCGGCTCATCAACAGAGGGAATGACCGCCCCTTCGGTCCGCTTGACCGGTCGCTCCTCCCGTTTGTCTATCGTCATCGACGCGGGCTCCTCCTCGCCGGGAAGCAGGGACGAGTATTTATCGTGAAGCGCATCAAGATCGAACTGTCCCTTCGGCGTGTCGGCGGGCGCCTTAGGTCCGTCGGCGAGTGGTTTCGACTCATCGGCGGGTTTGTCGAGGATATCGTTGAAGATGTCGTCCAGCGACTCTTCGGATGCGGTGGGAATGACGCTTGAAGGAGGAGGCGATCCGGCGACCGCGGCCGACCTCTGCGCCCGGAACTCGGCCCCACAGACCGAGCATTTGACCAGCAGCCCTTTGGGGCCTATCTTCTGGTCGTCGATAGTGTACTGCCGACTACACGAGGGGCATGCGATCTTCATGGCGTCTGTCCTTCCTGTCGAGGGTCTATTCTGCTTAGTAGGTTGAAATGTCCTCTGCCGTAGCGCTGGGTCTCCATGGAAAAGGGGTGTCGATTACTCTGTCCGGCGGAAAGTGCGCGGCGCAGGTGTTCGGCGCTCTTGGCTTGAATGGTATCGTCCTCGGCGACCCTGACGATATCGAGCGCGGTCGCCTCCTTGAGCAGGAGCCGGAGGCTTTCCACGGTCCCGTCGAGGGACGATGCGAGGTGGTCAAGCGTTACGGTGAGCGGAAAAAAATCGTCGGGACCTCCCTGTTGCTGCGTGTGCGGCAGGAGTATCTTGAGGAGCCGGAGGTACAACGGGTTATCGGGCGTCAGCGGCCCGGTCGGCTCATAGAGGCGTGCCGCGGTCCGGCGCACGGCGGCCAGCGCCGCGGCCGGATCGCCGGCAAGAAAGGCCGACGCTTCGGTCTCGTTCATCATCGTGATGACCGTTTCCTCTGCGGCGTAGGCGGTGTAGGGGGCCGGTTTTTTGAGGAGTACTCCCTCGTCGCCGAAGAAGTCCCCGTCCGAAAGATGCCACGAACGGCCCGGTATCTCGCACGAGACCTTGCCCGAGACGATACGCATGAGAAAGGGCGCTATCTCATGCCTCCGTACGATGACGCTGCCCGAGGAGAATAGCTTTTCCATCAGCGCCTCCGTTTCCGCGCCGCCGTGTCGTGTATCTTCGCGGCAAGCAACGCGCCGAGTTCTCTCTTGGGCATGAGCGGCAGTTCCTCCTGGGCGTCGGTGGTGATGATGGTCACCCGATTGATCGGGCTACCCAACGGGTCCAGGTCGATCGAGACAAGGTTGGCGACGATGAGATCGAGGTTCTTCCGTTCCAGTTTGCCGCGGGCATTCTTTACAAGGTCTTCGGTCTCGGCGGCGAACCCGACGCGCAGGGCGTCGGGACGCATAAGCGGTATCGTACCGGTCAGGATATCGGGTGTCGGATGAAGCGTCAGGGTGACCGTGCCGCCTCCCTTTTTCTGCTTGGCGGCGCTTTTTACCGGCGCGTGGTCGGCGACCGCGGCGCTCATCACGAGTATGTCGCAGAGCGGAGCCTGTTCGTTCACGACCGTCGCCATCTCGGCGGCGCTCGTCACCGTACGGACCGGGTAGGGGCGGGGTGTCGTATCGGCCACGGGACCGGTCACCAGCGTCACCTCACCGCCGAGCCGCCATGCGGCGTCGGCGATGGATCGCCCCATGAGCCCGAAAAAACCGTTCGATATGAATCTCACCGGATCGATGTATTCCCGCGTGGCGCCAGCCGTGATGAGCCAGCGGAACCGGTCGGGCCGCTTGGGGGTCAGCAGGAACCCGGCCATCTCGAATATCACGGCTGGTTCGGCGAGTCGACCTTTTCCTTCGGTGCCGCAGGCCAGTTTTCCCTCGGCGCAGTTGACAAAGTGGATGCCCGGCCGTGCCGCAAGCGTCTCGACATTGCGGCGGGTCGCCGGGTGTTCCCACATCGCGGTGTTCATGCAGGGAGCGAAGAGCACCGGCGCGGTCGCCGCGAGAAGCACCGTCGAGACGAGATCGTCGGCGATGCCGCAGGCCGCTTTGGCGAGCATGTTCGCGGTCGCCGGGGCGACCACCACCAGATCGACCTCCTGTCCGAGCATGATGTGCGGTATCTTAGCGGGGTCCGGTGTTTCCCAGAGCCCGAAGAGCGGCGGGCGGCCTGATAGCGCCTCCCATGTCTCGCGTCCGACGAAATGGAGCGAATGTTCGGTGCCGATGACCTGTACCTCCGCTCCCGCCTCGCGGAAGAGTCGGAGCAGATGAACGGCCTTGTAGGCCGCTATGGCGCCGGTCACCGCCAGCGTGATGTGCTTTCCCTGCATACCGGTCCCTCTTTTTGCGGAAGGAGTATAACCGGACCACCGGCATTTGGCAATTTTCCCGCTCCTAAAAATTCAGAGGGGAGGGGTGAACACCTCGTCATAGAGGTAGAACGCATCCCAGACATCCTTGGTGACGGCGTTCGAGGTATAGGTCGCTCCGGAAACGGCATCCACCTCGTAGGGCTTGAAGGCCTCGTACATCTCGGAGCAGGGATAGCAGTTCTTGTCGTATTTCGGCGAAAGCGTTATGTCCGAGAGGAGCATTCCCTTGAACTGATCGAAGAACCACTGTCCCAGCCGGTACCACCACGACTCGCGTTGCGAAACGATGGCGACCGCGATGCTTTTCGCCTCCGGGGAGATCGCGGTGAGGGCTGCGACCGTACCGTCGAACCCGTAGTTGCTGGCGGGGAAGGCGTAGCCGACCGTCGTTCCGCCTTTGATCGCGATGAAATAGCCGGCGCCGCTTCCGGTCTTCGCCGCGCAGAATATCTCGCCGTTCGGGAACAGTTGCCGGAGCGCGTTCTCCTCGTTCGTCGTCGGTGTCGCGGGAGTGCAGTCGATCGTCGGTTGGTCGTCGTCGGGCATCGGATCTTCTTCCCCGATCAGTCCACCGTCCCCGGGGTCGTTTTCGTCCCCTGTGTCCTTTTCTCCCGTTTCCTCATCCAGTGCTGCGTTATCATCCCTCCACTGTGGCGACGGTTCGTCGCAGGCGGCGATCAGAAGCATGGCGATGAGCAGGATGATGGGCATGATCGCGTATCTCACCAGTGGTATTCGAACGACACGATCGGCGACGGTGGCGTCTCGCGCAGTATGCGAAGATCCTCTTCGGTGCGCGGTGCGACGGATCGTCCGCCCGACAGCACCGTGACCATCCCGGCCGGGTTCAACTGAAGGTTCCAACTGCTCACTTCCCGTTCCTGTGCCTGCCGCAGGCCGCGGTCATGGTAGACATAGTACATGAGCCCGAAGCCGGCAAGCGTGCCGAGCGAGGCGGCGACGCCGAGCGTCTGGTACTGTTTTGTTTCCATTGTCGCGAGGAAGGCGATGCCGGTGGTGGTGAGACCCCCCGCGGCGGTGCCGAGCCCGATGATGAAGGCGTCCATGTTAGAAAAATCGAGCCCTTTGAGGAGGAAATAACCGCCGACCGCGCCGCTGATGGTGCCGGCAAGGAAGAGCCCCGGATAGACCCGGGCGTCGTCGGTCTTGGCGGCGAGAGCGATGGATGGCGGAAAGAAACTGGTGATGGCGCTGAAGGACTGTACGAGCGATGCGTCGCCTTCGGTGTAATGGTCCCACCGGTTCGCGAAGTGGCCGAGGAACAGCCCGCCGGCCCCGCCCGCAAGGAGCATGGCGGGCATGACGCGAATGGCCGGCAGGGCGAACGAGTCGAGCCCCATGAATACGGTCAGGGCGAGTTCCATCATGATACCGTACCCGAGCGTCGAGCCGACACCGAGCATCCGTGCCTCACCGCCGGTGAGTCCGTAATGGTTCGCGTACCACATGCCGACGGCGTATTCGGCCATGCTGAAGAGCATAGTCGATGCGAGCAGAAGCCGCGTGTAGGTGTCGGGTTGGAGCCCGATGTCGTTGCGCCACCCGTCAGAGTCGGATTCCAATTCGATGCTGCCGGCGATGAGCCAGAAGAGGGAGGCGCCATCCACCGCGCCGCGGAGCGCCCCTTCGGCCGAGCCGAGCGCCATGCCGCGGGTGATGTCGGCGTTCCTCCCCAGCACATAGCCGAGCGTGAAGGCGGCGCCGCCGGCAAGGAGCGACGTGCCGGGATAGTAGGCCCAATGGGCGTTGTCGCCGCCGAAGACGTAGGGCATCATGAGTCCGTAACCGGCGCTCCAGAGAGTGGTGTAGGCGAGGAACGGGGCGAAGCCGTCATCCTCGTTCTCGAAGGAGGATGGCCGTTTCTGGACCGCGACGGTCGCGGGTGCGGCGTTCGATGAGGGCTGAGCCGGGACCGCCGTCGGCGCCGGTGTCGGTGGCGCTAC
>JAKQHE010000088.1 GCA_029573155.1 bacterium | reverse complement strand
ACCTGCCTCGGCCCCGTATGAAGAGGGCGACACCTCGGTCCGCTTCTCGTTCCCGAGCCCCATATCGATCGCCGCCGGGGAGTCGAAACATCTCGTGGTGACCGCGACGCTGGCGCTGGCGACCGACGAGAAGGCGCTCATCGAGATACCCAAGGGCGGCGTCGAGTTGACGACGACCGCCACGATAGCCGAACTGCCGGTGCGGTCCAAGGAATTCACGGCCTCCTGCATCGCGAACGACCCGACCTGCACGGCGGGAGGAGGCGGTGGCGGCGGCGAGACCGGCGGGGACGAGGAAGAGGGCGGTTGCGGATGTGCGCTCATCGCCGACGCCGGTCCGGGAGGAGGAGGCGCCCTTGCCGGAATGGCGTTTTTAATGTTCCTGCTGGTCCTTTTTCCCCTGCGCCGTCTATTTTCCATTTGACTTTTGCCCCCTTCCGGTTCTAGAATCGCCCGTAAGGTTCTTTTGATGTTCGACGATATGGAGGTCATCATGGGTCGCTTGTCCGGTATCATTATCCTTTGCGCGGTCATCTTTCCGCTGACCGTCATGGCTCAGATCGGGCCCGATGTGTCGGTGTACAAAGGTGAGCAACTCAAGTGGGAGGAGGGGGCGCACGATTTCTTCGTCATGTGGAAATCGCTCGTCGCCCGTACCGACGGCTCGGTCGATACCGGCGCGAACAACCCGCAGGCCGATTCCTGCGTCGATCCCAATGTCGGGAGCACCTATACGCTGGTGGACGGTACGATACCGCCGAACGCCACGGTCGACCGCGCCTTCCTCGTCTGGATGGCGGTTGTCGACCCGACGCAACTGAACAACCCGATAAAGAACAGCGCGACCCTCTCGTTCCAGCACAGCACCGAACCGGCGCTGTCGCTCACGCAGGAGGTGACGGCGAGCGTGTCGGGGGTGCTTGCGACCACTACGACCAAGGATTTCGAATTCGAGGGACTTAAATACAAAGACCCGGGCGGCAACGACGACGGCATCTTCACCTATCGCGTGGAGGTGACCGACTTCATGAAGAAGATACAGGAGGACGGCAACACCCTCGGCATGCTCGACCCGACCTATGCGCTCGTCGGCAACTACAATGTCAAAGGGGTGCCCTGTTCGGCCGACCAGATATACAAGACCTCGAGCGGTCTCATGGCGGGCTGGTCGCTCGTCATCATCTACACCGCTGAAGGCGTCCGCGCCAAGAAGATATATATGTACAACGGGCTCATGGCCTACCGCTATACCTCGGCCGACATCATGATCGCGGGCTTCCAGTTGCCCAACGAGGCCGAGATACGGGCGACCCTGTTCGTGGGCGAGGGAGACCCGGGCCTGTTCGACGCTCTGAACGGCAACCTCGAGGGCCTGCAGCTGCACGGCCCGATAGACCAGAGCGCGCCGTGGGCGCCGATATTCAACGTCTGCAACCCGCAGGTGAACAACTACTACGAGATATACAACTCGATATCGAGTCTCTATCCGTGGGGGGCGCAGGACCCGGTCTGCATCGGTGATTTCGCATCGAAGCAGCTCGAGTACGCGATGGATGTCGATACCTTCCTGATACGGATGAAGGACTACCCGTTCAGCGATCATCTTAAAAAGGACGATGGCGTGTTCTGGCTCAAGATAGGGGCCAATCAGGATCAGGTCTACAGTAACTTCCTCGTTCTCTCGATAGACACGAAACCGCCCTCGTTCGATATCCCGGAAGGGACCGAGTTCGCCACCGACGGCCGCGAGAAGGCGCTCTGCACCTGCGCGCCGGTCAACGAGCCGGACCGGATCTGCCCCGACCGCCCGTTCTACTATCTGCTCAAGATACAGAACTGGGGCGAGAATGTCGCCGACAACGTAAAGGTGCAGGACACCCTGCCGCCCGAGATAGAATACATCCCCGGCACCACCGAGATGGCGACCGAGTTCGCCGGGATCTCCGGCACCAACTGGACCTCGATACCAGACAGCGGCGGGTTCCCGCTCAATTCGCCGTTCGAGGTCCATCCCTCGATGGGTACTGCG
>JAKQHE010000115.1 GCA_029573155.1 bacterium | reverse complement strand
CCGTCGCCGCAGTAGTTCTCGGTGCAGTCGTTCTTACAGGCGTCGGTGTTCAACTCGTTCCCGTCGTCGCAATCTTCAACGCCGATATTCAGGTGCCCGTCGCCGCAGATGTTGTCCCGGCAGTCGTTCCGGCACGCGTCGTCGTTGTCGCCGTTCCCGTCGTCGCACTGCTCGGTCCACTCGGGGACGCCGTTCCCGCACTTCTGGCAGACGCTCGGCTGGGTCGCGGAACAGGTCCACCCGTTCGCCGTGTCCACGGTGCAGTCGCTCTTACATCCATCGGTGTCGTTCGTGTTACCGTCGTCACACTGCTCGTAGGCCTCTTTGAAGCCGTTCCCGCACTTGTAGCACTGCGTCGGTACGGTGGCGAGGCAGGTCCAGCCGCCCTCGACCGCGCATAGGGATGAGCACCCGTCGCCGTCGTTGGTGTTGTGGTCATCACAGGCCTCGCTGCCCGTCTCGTAGCCGTCGCCACAGACGGTGAACCCGCCCTTCTCGCACAGATATTTGCGTGGCGTGGCATCCCCGCCCGTCTTGGCGTCCTGCCACTGCGGGGTCACCTTAAGGACCGCGTTCTCCCAGCCGTCCATGTTGTTGGGATCACCGGGAAACCAGTTCGTATAGGAATAGGGCGCCCCATCGAGCCAGCGCCAACCGGGCTGGACGTTGTCCTTCAGTATCTCGAGGGCGAAACCGCCCGCGTCGTCGGCAAGGAGGCCGTCCACCACGATGTAGTAGGTGCGTCCAGCCGTCATCGCGTAGGCGCCGCTCGCCTCGACCGCGCCGTCGCCCGCCGCGTTGACATGGCTCCATGCACCGTTGTAGATGTCATGGATGGAGAGCGTCGCGTTAAAGGAAGCCGTCTTGGGATATACCTTGATGTGGTAGTTGCCGGCGTTCGTCGGCGCGAACGCGAAGACCATGTCGGGCGCCGGATAGGCGGCATGGTCGTTCGCCTTGCCGCTGGTGGACCCATGGTAGATGGCGTACGGCTGCGGGCGGGCCCAGACATATTCCGGGGAGGTGATCACGCCGGGCTGGGTGTTGTATTCCTGCGTCAGGCCGATCCAGTACCAAGAGGCGCTGTCGCCGGCGCTCGGGACCGGGAAGGCGGAGTGGAGGAAATTCTCCTCACCACTGTCGCTGAGCGATACGAGAGAGGCGCTGTAGGTCCAGCAGGATCCATCTGCCGCGTTGAATCCGGCAACAGTGTCGAAGTGCTTGTAGCAGTGGCCGCCGTAGTAGTACCAGCCGTCGGCGTAGATGCAGGGATTGTCCTTGCAGTCCCCGGTGCAGGGCTTGTTGTAGCCGTTATTCGAGGAGCCGTTGTCGCAATCCTCAACCCCGGTATTGATCACCCCGTCGCCGCAGACATTGTCGGTGCAATCGTTCTTGCAGCCGTCGGTGTTCACTTCGTTACCGTCGTCGCATTCCTCGACGCCGTTATGGGGAAAGCCGTCCGGACAGATATTGTCCTTGCAGTCGTTCCGGCAGGCGTCGGTGTTTTTGTCGTTACCGTCGTCGCACTCCTCGTCATTGTCGGTGTCGGTGATATCATCGCCACAGTAGGTCACGAGACACGGGGCATTGCCGCATGAACTGCTACAGATGGTCACATTCGGTATCGTTAGGCCATAGAGACATTTCTCGGTCACCGTGTTCCCGTCATCGCATCCTTCGTTCCCCTCCGGGATACCGTCACCGCACTTGGTGCACTTCAGGATGGAGGGATCCCATTCATAGCCATTCGTCCCGTCGCATTTGTACCGGCACGAGCTCTCACTTCCCGTCAGATCGTAGGTCGTCGCGCTGTCGGTCGGACTCCATGCGCCCCCGGTCCAGGTCTGTGCGTACTGGCTCACCGTATTCCATACCGTTCCGGTCGCCGGCTTCGGCGTACAGACCCATGTCCGCGTGTTCGATACACAGGCAGAGCCACCCCAATGATAGGAAGTGGCGCACTGGTACTCGCAGGTATTGATATTCACCGTGCCGTCGCCGTAGTAAGCGGTCGTCGGCGGTTGCCAGCCATTCGCATCGGTATAGGTCTGCGATATCGAATAGGAGGTCGTGCCGTTATAATATACCGCGTTGGAAGGAAGATCCGTGCAGGATTGGCTCGTCCGCGAGTTGACGCAGGCAGAACCGTTCCACCAGTAGTTCGCTGCACATTTGTAGCCGCAGGTGCCGTTATCCGGCGTAGCGTCGTAGTAAGCGGTCGTCGGCGGTTGCCAGCCATTCGCATCGGTATAGGTCTGCGATATCGAATAAGAGGTCACATTGCCGTAATAAACCGCATGGGAAGGAAGATCCGTGCAGGATTGGCTCGTCCGCGAGTTGACGCAGGCAGAACCGTTCCACCAGTAGTTCGTCGCACATTTGTACTGGCAGGTGTGTTGGGTCGGACTCGCGCTGTAACCGGCCGCGCTTTCGGGCGGGACCCAGTCACTTCCGCCCCATACCTGGGAATAGGAGTACGATCCGGTGCCACTGTAGTACACTGTGTTGGCCGGAGCACCCGAGCAGGACCACACCTTTGTATCGGGGGCACACGCGGTATTGTTCCATGTGTAGTGCGGAGCACAGGTGTACTGGCAACTCGTTGCGCTCGTCGTCGCGTTATATTCGGTCGTCGGATCGTCGGCGGGGATCCATGCCGAGCCGTTCCATGTCTGCATATAATTCGAGACGGTGTTGTATGCCGTTTCGGTGTCGGTCTGCGGCTTTGTCGCGCAAACATAGGTTCTCGTGCAGTTGTTCGCCGTCACCCATTCGGTGCAAAGACCGTTACAGGTCGCCGTTCCGCCGGTACCGAACGGGATGGCGCTACAGGCGATGGTCGTGTCGATCTCGCAGACCTCGACACCGATGTTCAGATAATCATCGCCACAAAAATTTTCCCTGCAATCATTCTTGCATGCGTCGGTGTTCTGCGTGTTATGATCATCGCACTCTTCATCGTTGTTCGTATCGGTGATACCGTCGCCACAATAGGTTGTCAGACAGGGGACATTGCCGCACGAACTGCTGCAGACCGTTTCGTTCGGGACGGTCAGGCCGTAAGCGCATTTCTCGGTGACGGTGTTGCCATCGTCACATGATTCGATCCCGCATTTATACCCATCACCGCAGAAGTTGGTATGAAATGTACATGATCCGCCTAAACAGCCGTCACACGGGTCATCATTTCCGTCATCACATTCCTCATCCTCGCATGGATAACCGTCACCGCATATATTGGTGTGTAAGGTACAGTTATTCAGGCACCCATCGCAAGGATCCGTGTTGCCATCGTCACATTGTTCGCCAAGATCCGGCACACCATTCCCACAGAGGGTCGTTACAAAACCAAAGACGTGCTCCGCCTCAAAAGCGTTGCCCGCAAGATCGGTGATACCCGTCCTCACCGTCACCGTGTATGCGACGCCATGATCAAGCGGAGTGGTCGGGGTTATCAATACCGAATGGTCGTCCGACCTGTAGGTTATCGCGACAAGCACCGATTCTCCCGATCTTTCTAGAAGGATGTTCTCCCCAGTCACTTTGGTGCCGTCGAGCGCTTCGCTGAAGGTTATCGTTATTATCACATCGACCAAGACATCCGTCGCATCCGACTCGGGCTCGGTGCTCGTTATCCACGGAGATGTCTCGTCCACCACCAGATCGAAGTCAGGATCAGTCACCGTATCTTCCACCTCAACCGCGTCATCGGACAGAAGGATGTCTTCTTCCGTCGGCAGAACATGGTCGGTCGCCACATCGACATCATCCCCTTCGGGCATGTCATGCTCGGCCACATATTCATCATCTTCCGATGTATCGTTATCCGGCGGTGTCGTTTCTTCCGCAGGAGATTCTTCATCGGGCCATTCTTCCTCGTCGAGCGTTACCATATTATCGGGCGATGCGTCCCTGTCCCCGAACACCTTATCCCAGTCTATCGTGTTCGGTTTGGTGCAACCCAAGAACAGGGCGATCACGAACAAAAGAATCTGTGACACCGTGAAAGACCTCATAATATCCTCCCTCTTATCCTTTCTCACGCAAGGTAACGATCTTCATCGCGAATATCATTTTACACATGAACTACCGCTCCATGAATAGCCATTCGCGGCATCGCATTTGTATCGGCAGGAAGTACTGCTGGCTGTCGGGTTATACTCGGTCGTCGGATCATCGACCGGGCTCCATGCTGAACCGTTCCATGTCTGCACATAACTCGAAACGGTATTCCAGAGCGTCCCTGTCGAAGGTTTTCCGGCACAAGTATAATTTTTTGAACATGCGGTGGTGACAAAGTCACAGGCGCCGTTACAGGAAAGTTTGCCCCATTCAGCACCGGGAACCTGCGTCAAGCAGGTTTTCCCGTTAAGATCCTCGCCTTCACATTTTTCGCTACCACAGATATAACCGTCTCCGCAGTAATTAGCCGGCTTATTTTTGCAAATGGAAGAACAAAGATCACAGTTACTCGTGTTGTTATCGTCACATTCTTCAAGTCCCTCTTGCGTAGCGCCATCTCCGCAGAAAGGAGAAGGAGAGGAAGCAAAACAGGTCCCTGTGTAGGAATAGTTCGCCGGCCACTGGCCGCTGACGGTCGCCGCGGTGGTGGCGATGACGACGCCGCCACCATTCGGGGCATCGTTTATTTGGAAATAACACTCATGCGGGTCATAGGCTCCCTTGGCCGTATAGGTAGCCTCTACCGTTTGACCATGATCAAAAGTGTAGTTGTACCAAGTACCCCAGCATTTCGCGCCAGACGAGTATTCATACCACTGGTATGTAGAGAAGGACGGCGATGTCCATTTCACCGAACTGTTGGTTGTTATCTGTAGCGTAGTACCGACCCAACTTCGATAATAGTACTCGCTATAAGAGGCATCATAATAGTCTTCGGCGCTGTCACAGATATTCACTGAATGGGTGCAGGTCCGCGACGGCTCGAGGATGCATGTCGACGGTGAACCATAGCATATATGACCGGCATCGACCTGACAGTTGGTGCAACCGTCGCCGGTGATGGTCTCGTCGCCGTCGTCGCAGTATTCGGTGTGGGTGTTTTTCAGTGCCGCTATCTCACTCAACGAGAGGGCACGATCATATATCCGTACCTCGTCGATATAACCGGTACCAGTGTAGGTATCGGGATAATCGATCAAGGTCCACGGCACATGCCCGATGGTCACTGGATGATCGTTGGGCATCGGGACATCAAGACACGGATCGGAGGTGGTTTCCAAGACGCCATCTACATACATCCTTACATAGGTGCCATCATAGGTCCCCGTGATATGATGCCACGCACCGTCATCCATAGGTGTCGTGACCGATCGAGCACCACAGCCGGTCCCGGTAAGTTCCCATGTATGGAATCCAAAGTTGATCGTTCGGTCGGCCTCTCGCCAGACATAAAAGGCGGCCTGTCTCCCGGAACCTTTGCCTATGACCAAATAAGGTGTCGAATTACCGGATCCGTTGTCGGGCAGATTAATCCACGCCGATAGGCTCATGGGGCCGGCAAGATCGAGTTTTGCGGCATCGGGCACTTGAAAGTCGCTGTTTTTATTAAAGGACAATGCCGTTCCTCGGATACCAATATTACCTAACAACGCACCTTGAGTAAAGTATCCGTGTCCGGTCAGCGGGCTCACGGATGAATCATATGCCGCCCCGAAGGAAGCGGGTTCGTCCATGCGGAGGTATAGTACAAGACCGTTAGGAATTTCATGCTTGCCGTCACCGCAGAACGGCACGAGATCGTTGTCGGGGAGCGTATTATCTAGGTCTACGGATGCCTCCCCATCGGATGGAGCATCAACCGCATCTTCATCGAGGGTATCATCGTCCGGCCCGGAAGCATCGTCCCCTACTTCTTCTCCGTCGTCTTCCCAATCATCGGGCTCGATGTACTCATCATCGACATCCGTCTCCGCATCTTTCTGCGCATCTTCCTCCGGCTCTATCGCGTCTTCCTCCGTCTCTTCGATATCCGTGCCATCCGGCTTTTCCTCGGTGACGGCGTCCTCTACTTCGTCGGGAAGGTCTTCCTCCCCTGTTTCATCGGGCATCGTCTTGTCCGTTGCCTCGTCGGGTACCGTTTCGTCCGGCTGGAGGTCGTCGGGAACCGCGCTGTCGTCGTCAGCGGCGGCGGCGCTGTCCTTATCCCCAAACACCTTATTCCAGTCTATATCGTTCGGCTTGGTACAGCCGACAGCGGCAAGGAGCACCAAGGGAACAAGGCAAAGACAGCGCATCGGGCACCTCGATGTCATTTAAAACTTGAATGCGTACCCTATCGAAAAGCCTTTTTCATCGAAATTCATGGTGACGGTCGGAGCTTCCTCAGTGATGAGCGTGAGTACCAGCCCGGTCACGACCGCCGCACCACCGACCGAGATCAAAGCGATACCGGTATCGCTGTAAGTATCACCCGGCGTCTGGTATTTGTCTTTCGCGTCACGGACATACTGAACGAAAGCGGCTTCTGAAAGGCGCTCTCTCATCTCTATCAGGTTCTCCGTACTTACTATGTCATTGTATTTTTTGTAAAAGAGATCGGCTTGCACCATGAGTCCGGCGCCAGCCCCTGCGCTCGCTACACCAAAGGCCAGAAGCCCGACGCCATACCAGAGATAAGGGCGCTTTGACGGAGGCTCTTCAATCACCGGAGGTAGTGGCGCCTCCTCTTTGGGGGTTTCCTTTAAAGTTTCCGGAGAAGCCACCGCCTTGGGGTTCACCACCGGCACTGTTTCACGCAACTCTACCGCCTTCTGTAGGCGACAATCGTCTGTATTGCTTCCTGCGCAACCCCTTTTTACTATCCGCGCGCCCAACACACGATCCTCTTCCTTGCCCGTCTTCAATATCTCAGCCATTTCGTCACAGCCGCGAGAGAATCCCCACGCGCAGGCACTACCGTATGCCTCACGAGCGACCGGAAGATTTTTCTGTTGCTTGGCGAGGTCACCGGCAGACAGGCAGACCGACGCGATGCCCCCCTTGCAGGCAAGAAGCGAATATTCCAATGCCTTGACAGGCTCACTGCGCCCCGTCATCGAGGCAACGAATGCGCAGGGAAGTGGGCGGAACAGAGCACAGTCAACCTCCGACTGCTTCTTCCACTGGGGCGTGATGACCATATCGCGCATCTGCAGGATCCCCGGCACTTTCTGCTGGTCAAGTTCGGACAGGACCAGGTCAAGGTCATCGAGCCGGAACACGGCACCGTACGCGGCCACATATTTTTTCATTACCTCGCTCTTCTTCGCCGCATCGAGTATCTCAAGCGGAAGTATGCGCCGAAGCGTTTCGATATCCCGTTCTTTTTGTTCGGCGACCACCTTCCGTTTAGCGTGATATTCGCTAAGTCGCCTCATGAAGGAGCCCCACTGTTCTATGCGTGATCGTGCCGTCGCTACGAGCGGCGTTCCTTCAGCCGTCGCCGCGACCTCTTTCCACGCCGCTATGGCGTCCTCGGGAAAGAATCTCGCGACATTCTCGGCCGCGACCGCTACTCGATATTTCTCGCCTAATCCGCGCATTCTAATGACCCGCTCCCATTCCCTTATGCGTTCCCTCGCTACCTT
>JAKQHE010000074.1 GCA_029573155.1 bacterium | reverse complement strand
GTAACTCTGCGCCTCGCCCGCCGTCTTGGGATCGACGAAATCCTCGTCATTCAGCGACGGGTCGGCCACCGAGAAGTCGGCGAGCGGGATGACCGCGACGCCGGTGTCGAACACGCTCTCGTTGTCGTCGAGCGAACAGGTGCCGCCGTACTGCTCGTATTTGACCTGATACTCGTACGGCCGGTTCTGCATCGCTCCGGCGTAGGCCGAGGTGTTGCCGACGACCGCGGTCCACTGCACGAAGGCGGAACCGCGGGCAGGAACGGTCGTCACGACCGGCGTCACCGGTTCGGGACGGTCGAGGTTGACATGCACGAATATCGTTTTTTCGTAGACATTGCCGGACGGTTGTTCGGTGACCGTTACCTTCATCTCGATGTCGGTCTGGCCGCCGGGAACGCTGTCATTGAAGGCGAGATCGGTGAACTCGGCGACCATGTCGGGGGCTACAGCGTCGATATTGACGGTGGTCGTCCCGCCTATCGCGCCGATCGGTGCGACCGCCGTGAGCGTTACCGTGCCGTGGTTCGGATAGCCCGCGATGTCCTCGATGCCGCCGATGGTGAAGATCAACCGGCCCGCAGAGACATCGTTGAGTTCGAGTATCGCGGCGGTGTCGTGATCGACATCGTCATCGTAGCCGTATCCGAGTTCCCACAGCGATCCGGTGACATGGGGTACCGGGTTCATGGTGGACGAGGCGAGCGTCGGATCGGTGATATCGGCGCGGACATAGTAGGTGTCGACCGCGGTCGCGACGCCGTTATAGACGGTCAACACGATGGTGTTCTCAACGCCGCCGGTAAGCAGGGCGACCGGCGTCGTGAACGAGGCAACGCCGCCGGAGGGATTCACCGGGCCGTAGGTCGTCGTGCCGTTGACCAGAAGCGTCACTGTACCACCATCGGGCGCGTCGGTCTTCACATACATATCATAAGTCCCGTCGTCGCCATCGGCGCTGTTCAGCCAGGTCGGCGACACCTGTCGGCCGTTGATGAGCTTATCGTTCGCCTTAAGATAGAGCGCCGAACAGGCGACATCGGTCTCGACCTCCACATCTATCTGCTGGTCGAGCGGAAGGGTCGCGGTGTCATAGACATTGTTGTGATCGTCGGTCACCTTGACGGTAAGACGCCAGAACCCGTCGCCAAGCCGCAGGTACGACCCGTCATTCGGGAAGGTCTGGCCCGCGCCGTCGAGCGTGGCGGTAAAACCGTTCCATGACTTGCGGCTCCGCGTACCGTCCTCTACACCGCCGAGCGCCGTTATCGGTATCGCGACGATATCGATGGTCGAGGCGGTGACGGTCGGCGTGGCGAGTTTGGTAAGGTCGAGTCCGAGCGTGAACTGGACGCCCGACGCGCCATCCTCGTCTTTCGACGAATCAAGCTTGAGTTCGTCGGTCGGATAGGCGATGACGGCGTGCGGGACGATCGGATCGACCTCGTAGGTGCGGGAGGCGGTCCGCGCGTTGCCGTAGGGATCCTCGACCGTTATCTCGAAGGTGTGTTTGTTGTAGGCGAGCGGCGGCAGGGCGATGGTCACGGTGGTGCCGTCCACGGTCATTTCGCCCGCCGTGTAGGTATAGGTCGACTGCTCGGCGCCGGCATAATCGTACACGGTGTGTTCGACCACCGGGGTCCCGCCGTCCCAGTCACCCGTTATCTTGAACTTCAGTTGCTGGCCGGTCAATCGGTCGCTGCCGTCCACCACCCCGTCGATGGCGGTGAGCCAGAGCGGATGCCCCGGCGTCGCGCCGGTCGGACCCTGGAACAGCACCGTCGGCGGCGCCGTATCGACGATGATCGTCTTGGCGAACTCGTCCGAGACATTGCCACCGCAGTCAGTGAGCGTCGCAGCAAAGGAGTTGGTCCCTTCCGGTATCGTGATACCCGTGAAGGTGGCGGTCCGGTCGCCCGCGACGACGGCGGTGTAGGTGTTGCCGGTCGTCTTGTTGCGGAGCGTCGCGGTGCGACCGATGTCTATGTCGTCCTCTATGGTCAGCACGATGGTCGCCTGCAGGCCGTTGCCCGCTATCCCGTCGAGATCCTCCGAAGCGAGCAGGACATCGTCGCCGTTCGCGTCGTTCTCGATGGCAAAGGTCTCAATGACCGGAAGCGAACGGTCGAAGGTGTAGGTGCGGCTTGTGAGTGCCCCTTCGTCGGTCGTATTGTTCGTGTAATAGGTGACGGCGCCGACGCCATCGGTCACCTTGGCATACAGTGTGTAGAGCCCGCATTTGTCGGGCAGGTCGAGCGGTATCGAGACATCCTCGGTCGCGTTGCAGAGCGACCCGACGGTGATCGTCCCGGCGACCTTCTCGTTCGCGTCGGCATCCCAGATCTCGACCGTTTCGCCCGCCTCGAGGTTCTTTGTCCGGAACACGAAACTCGGCACTGCGGACCCCGCCTTGTAGGGGGTGTTGTTCGGCGGCAACTGCCACTGGAAGGTGGGGGGCGTAGTGTCAAGCGTTATCGACATCTCGGCGCTATCGGCATTACCAAGTCCATCGTCGGCGCTCACGGTGAGCGTATAGACACCGTCGCCGGCATCAAGCGAGTAGGCATATGAGTCGGTGCAGGCGCTCTCTACGAAGACCCCGCCCGGTTTGTCGAAACGGCAGTTCGTCGTCGTCGCGCCGGTCACCGTGAAGGTCATCGTGCCGGTCGTCCGGCGGGTGCAGGGCACCGCCGGGTCGATGACGATGATGGGACCGGTCGTGTCTATCGTGATTGCGAAATTGCCGCTCGCCGACCAGTTACCGGCGGCGTCGCTTCCCTGGACATAGAGCGTGTGGGGCCCCTCGATAAGCGCCGACGCCGGCGTGAAGGAGGTATCGGTCGTCGTCGCCCAGCCGGTCCCGTCGGTGAAACTGTAACGGAATTCCACGGTGTCCGCCGGCGTGTCCCACGACCAGGTCGGCGTCGTATCGTTCGTCGGCGTCGTGCCGGTCACCGTCGGCGCCGCCGGGGCAGTGGCGTCCACGACAAGCGTGAACGAGCCGCTATCGGACCAGTTGCCGATATCGTCGCGGCCCTGCACATACAGGGTGTACTCACCGTCTATCAACGCATTGGCCGGCGTGAAGGAGGTATCGGTCGTCGCCGTCCAATCGGTCTCGTCAAAACTGTAACGGAATTCCACGGCGTCCCCCGGCGTGTCCCACGACCAGGTCGGCGTCGTGTCGCTCGTCGGTGTCGTGCCGGTCACCGTCGGGGCGACGGGCGCCGTGATGTCGACGAACAGCCCGGTGACGCTCTTCGAGCCGGTAAGCGAGGTATCGTCGTCCTCGATGACGACCGTCACGGTGTGCAGGTCCTCCGCGTTCGCGCTCTCGGGCAGGGTGATGGAACGCTCAAGCGTAGCGCCGCCGAGCGAAAGGGTATGGTCGGGATCGTCGGTGCCCGGCGTCTTGTTGATGTATATCTTGACCGATGAGCCGAGCGTGCACTGGGTCACCTCGCTGATGACGAGCGTCTTCTGCAGGCCGTTCAGCGTCGCGTTCTCGTCATCCTTCTTGCCGAACACCTGATCGTTCTCCAGGTTCATCGTGAACCCGCAGGTCTGCTGTGACCCCGCGCTGAAGGTGAGTGTATCCTCGAAGGTCCCCACCCGCACCCGCATCGTTATCTCATCCCATATCGGCACATCGACCGACGCGAAGGAGGCGACGCCGTCCTGCACGGTGGCGGTCTGCCAGCCGGTGCTGTGGTCGTCGATACGTATCTCGACCGCCTGCCCGTCGGGGTAGCCGGTCGTCACCGCCTCCATCTTCACTTGGAGGTCGGCCTCTTCCTTGTCAAGGTCCTCGCTGTCACCGAGTGTGGCGCCCTCAAGCATGTCCGGAGCGGTGCCGCCTTTGTAGTAACGCATGACCACCGTTCTCGCCACCTCGTATGTGGCGGTGACGGTGAGGGTCGGTGTCGCGATGTCGGGGCTGTGGGAGATGGAGGCCCGCACCTGATGCTCCCCCTCCTCGAACGGGACATGGAGGAACTTCGCGAAGCCGTTCACCAGTATCCCGACATAGGTCCGGGTCGTCAGGCCCCGGAGCATGAGTGCATCGTCGTCGTTCCCCGCGGCGGAACGGGTCACTTCGAGCGTTATGGGCATGCCGTCACGGACCGACCCGACATTCGCCTGCGCCGCGACGGTGATGTCTATCTGTATCGTCTTGTCCGACGGGTCCCGATCGTCGGCCACGGTGAGCACCTGCCCGTCAGTGAGACCTTGGAACAACAGGGTCACCGACAATTTCTCACATTTCTGATCGTCGCCGCAGACATATCCGGCTGAACAATCGGTGTCAGCGTTGCATTCCTCTTTGGAGGAACACCCGCCCGCGAGGAAGGACAGAAGTACCGTGACAAGCACGAACAACACAAAACGCTTCATGGCTCTCTCCCCTATGACCATCTAAAGAACTTCAGGCGTCGATGATACTTTCAATGCGGCGTATTGTCAACAAATTGTTCTATCAATTGGCGGTCCAGAAGGTCGCGCAGGATATCGGCGACATCGCCCGCCAGTACCGCGCGCGGCACCTCGTCGCCGAACCGCTTCTCGAGCGCCTCGATCACCGCGGCGACGGTGCGGGTCCCATCGAGCAGTTCCCAGATGATACCGGCGGTCGCGTTGAGGGATATGATCTTTTCGACGAGCGGAGACACGATCGTCACCGTTCCGTCCTTCATTTTGCGCCATGCGATCTCGTCGCGGACGCGGTACCGATGGTCGAGCATCTGGGGCAACCTCCCTCGCGCATCGAAAGAACGGGTCGATTGTATGCACGGCGACCGCTTTTTTCAAGAAAGAGCTGTTTTTTGACAAAAAAAGTCATCTCGATAGAATCCGTGTGTCCATACATGTTACGACACGACGGGAACCATGGCTCTATTTAAACGACCGGCGCCGGCGAACCTGACCTGCTCGGTGACCTATCGCGACGCCACGCTCTACGAGGAAACGGTCGCCCTGCTCGAACAGGTCCACGGCCCGCGCGATGCCGAAAGCGAGCCATACGATTTTTCAGCGATATCAGACCATTACAACGCCGAGATGGGCGGTGCGGTGATGAAGCGCATCGTCTCGTTCGAACGACTCTTCCCCCGTGAACACCTTGCCGAGGTGAAACGGCGGGTCACCGAACTCGAACAGCGCTTCTCGGTGGAGGGTCACCGGAGGATCAATCTCGATCCGGGACTCC
>JAKQHE010000073.1 GCA_029573155.1 bacterium | reverse complement strand
CGCAGGCGGTGTCCTCGGCGCCGCAGGAGAGTTTTTTCTCTTCGCCGACCATGAGCGCCTTCATGTCGGTCTCGCCGATGGTCTGTCTGCCCGAAACGCGGCCCACCTCGGTCGTCACCATCGCGCTTATCGCGTCGGCGTCCTTGTCGGTGACCCCCGTCTTCGGCTCGATGCGCCACACCACGATGGCCTCTTCGGCCGGGGCGGGCGAGCAGAGAAGAAGAACGCCGAGGATCAGCAGAAGTTTCAGGGGGTGGGACGGGTCGCGCATGGCTTTTCCTCCGTTCCGGGTCAAAGATGGACCGTATCGGGGTCGCAGTATATCCCTCAGCCCCCGTTTTCTCAAATTTTATTATCGGGACGCCGTTCTCCTTCGATTTGACAACGGTCACCGCCCGGGTACACTAGCCCGGGTCCTATCGGAGGTGACCATGCAGGAAGGATATCTTGTCCGTGACTACCGGTCCGGCGATTGGACGGCCGTCGAGGCGCTCTGGACGGCGACCGGGATGGGGGGCGCCTATCGCGGCGACACCGCCGAAGTGGTGCGGCGAACGCTCGACGTCGGGGCACGTCTATTGGTGATGGAACGGCGCGACACCGGCGAGGTGGTCGGCACCGCATGGCTGACCCACGATACCCGGCGCAGTTATCTCCACCATTTCGGGATACTTCCGGCCTATCAGGGGAAGAAACTCGCCAACGATCTCATGGCGGCGACGCTCAAGGCGGCGCGCGAGATGGGATTCCAATGCAAACTCGAGGTGCACCGCGAGAATGTCGCGGCGGTGACCCTTTATCAAAAGATCGGATTCAAGCGTCTGGGCGATTACGATGTCTATATCATGCGGGACCTCTGATCCATAGTTCTTAAAAATATCCTCGTCAGGGGTTGCTTTTTCGACCCCCGTGCGCTAAAATCGGCCCGTGTTGTTTTATCGTTAGGGAAAAGGGCATGTTCGGCAGGCGACCGTTGCGGCTCCTCTTTTTGTTCTTTTCCTCGGCTATCTTGTTTGCCGCCTGCTCTTCCGAGGAACCCGAGACCATCAGTTGCGTCACGGCCTTCGACTGTCCCATCGATTGGGTCTGTGAAGATAATGTATGCGTCGAGTTTCCCGACAGCGAGACGCCGCTCGACAAGGATACCTTTTACAAGGATGCGGATAACGGCGGCGATGCCGACGGTCCGACCGACCTCGACGGCGTTACCGACACCGCCGGCGATGCCGACCGGGGGGATGACGACAGCGTGACCGATGCCGATGCTACGGGCGATCAGGACATCCTGACCGATGATGGCGGGGTAGGGGATGGCGATGACCTGCCGGGAGATGCCGACGATATCGCGAGCGACGATGATACCCTCCTCGTGGAAGAGGATCACGCGCAGGCGGACGACGGTACGGCGACAACGGATGATGGCACGATAGCGACCGACGATGCCGCGGTGATCCCCGATGATAGCGCGGTCGTGACCGATGATGCGGCGGTGCCCGACAATGATGTCCCCATCCCCTGTGGTAACGGTCAGAACACGGTCCCCGACGGGTTGAAACTCTATCTGCGCATGGATGAATCAAGTGGCGGGGTGGCGTACGATTCCTCCGCCGATCCCATCGACGGCGCCTTTACCGCCGGCGCCTCGCTTGGTCATACCGGGATCCGCGGGAAGGCGCTCGCCTTCAACCAAGACAGCAATTTCCAGGTGCCCGACACGGCGAAACTCGATCTCTCGGGCGCCATGAGCGTCGTGGCGTGGGTCAATCTGCCCGATAACGGCGCCGGCAATACGCGACCGTATCTCGTCGCGGGGAAGGGTTCCGGTCATCAGGCGAATTTCGCCATGTTCCGCGAGGCGAACCGGACGATAAGTTTCATATTCCACAATTGGATAGTGGACGGCATCGTCTGCGGCGCCAGTTCTACCACCAATCCGATAGACGACGGGGCGTGGCACCATGTCGCG
>JAKQHE010000069.1 GCA_029573155.1 bacterium | reverse complement strand
ACCTGCGCCGCGCCGATGCTCCCCATCACATGGCAGAACGGCGACACGACCACCTCGACCCCGAGCAGGTTCTCGATGGCGGCCACGAGCCCCTTGTTGCGCGCCGTCGCCCCCTGAAAATAGACCTTCGCGCGGTTCACCGGCCGGTTGCCGACCACCTTGGTGAGATAGTTCTGGATGACCGAATAGAGCACTGCCGCGAGCGCCTCCTGCTTGCTGTAGCCCTGCTTGAGGATGGCGCGGAGGTCCTGTTCCATGAAGACGGTGCATCGATCGCTCGTCACCGGCGGTGCGAGATGTTCGGTCACCGGCCCGATGCGGTCGAGCGTATAGCCGAGTTTCCGGGCCTGTTCCTCGACGAAACTGCCGGTACCGGCGGCGCAGACATAGTTCATGTTGACATCGGCCACCAGCCCGTCCTCGAGCCGGATGTACTTCGCGTCCTGTCCGCCGATCTCGAATATCGTCTCGGCGTCGGGATAGAAGAAAGCGGCCCCGGTGCCATGCGCCGTTATCTCGTTGACTATCGTGTCGGCCCCGAACACCTCGCCGACCAGTTTGCGCCCGCTCCCGGTCGTGCCGAACGCCGTGACATCAACGGGATGGGCGCCGACGATGCGGTAGAAGGCACTGAATATCCGGCGCGTCGCATCTATCGGGTCACCCGCCGTTTTGCGGTAGATGTCGAATAGCGGGTGGAGCGACCCGGCGTCGAGCACGACCAGTTTGGTGCTGGTCGAACCGATGTCGAGCCCGAGCGCCACACGGACCGCGCCGTCAAGCGGCCGGTGCCGCCGTATCTCGTTGCCGTCCGGGTCCACTTCGGGAAGCGCCAGTTTCGGATAGGAACTCTTGTGCAGGGTGAGCGCCGGCATCTTTTTGACATACCGGTCGAGCCCTTTTTTGGTGAGATCCAGTTCGTCGCACGGCGTCCCCGGCACCTGCGCCGCTCCCATCGCGATGAATGCCTCGGCATGCTTCGGGATGATCCATTCGACCCGCGGATACAGTTTCTTCAGCCACTTGACCACTTCGGCATTCAGCGAGACCCCGCCGATGAGGACGATGGGGCCGTACAGGTCCTCGCCGCGGAACAGCGTGTTCATCGCCGAGATGACCAGCGACTTGCAGAGTCCCGCCCACATCTCGTCGCGCGACCGCCCTTCCTGCTGATGGTGGATGAGATCGCTCTTGGCGAAGACGGTGCACCGGCTCGCCACGAGCGGCGGGTCGTCTATCCCCATCTCGCCGGCGCTCTCGATGTCTATAGCGAGCCGTTCCGCCTGCTCTTCGAGGAACAGGCCGGTCCCGGCGGCGCACAGTGCGTTCTTGACGATATCCACGATGCGCCCGTCCTTGAACGCGTAGAGCGTCAGCGACGAGCCGCCGATGTCGATGAGCCGCAGGAACCCCTCGCGTGTCAGATCGGCACGTTCCACGCCGCGCAACACCGCGAGACTTTCTTCGACCGGTTCGATCCCCGTCATCTCGGCGAATTCCTTCGCCCCCTTGCCGGTGAACGAGAACCGTACGTCCTTATCGCATTCGGCAATGAACGAGGAGAGGTGTTCGAATATACGCCCGCCGTGACGACGCCGGAGGACGACGCCCCCCTGCTGGAGCGAATGGATGGTCAGGAAAGTGGATCCGATGTCGATGCCGAAATTCTTCATCTCAACCTCATTAATGGTGAAGAGAACCACAAGCGCGGGCACTATACCGACGGCACATGGCCATTTCAACTTTTTTAATTGTGCGATTGCGCACCGCTGCCCCCGAAGGATGTTTTTGCTTTTTCAATAAAAACGGGACATACTGAACACCAAAGGGGCCGAACGACGTTAACGGAGGTGTGCCATGTGTCGTGAGCGGTTGGGTATCGTCCTGATAACTTTGGTCTTCTTCGCTCTCTCCTGCTCTGAAGAGAAGGAGACCGGCGATGAAAGCGCCTGCGGCGGCACCTGCGCCGACATCGCGACCGCGGCCGAACTTACCGCGGCGCTCGCGGGCGACGGGTCCTGCCTGTGCCTGCTCGAAGGGACCTATGAAGGGGAATTTCTCATCAAAAGACCGGTCACCCTCAAAGGCGAAGGGGCGGAAAAAACTATCATCCTCTCGCAGAGCGACACACCGCTTACGGTGCGGGGTCCGAACGATGTGAGTATTTCCGATCTCGGTCTCAAACTGGAACTCGCGACGCTCGCCGAGACCCCCGCCCTGCGGGTGGAAGCCAGACTGCCGGGCCCCGAGGAGCCGGGCGATGTCATCCAGAATGTCGCCGTATCGAACATCGCCGTTTCCTCCGTGAACGGCGGCGGCATCCGCGTGACCGACACCATCAACTTCTCATTGACCAATGCCACGATCACCGCCGACGCTAAGGGGATCGTCCTCCTAGACATGACCGTCGCCACGCTGTCGGGCATCACGACGCAGGAATGCGGCCGGATGGGGATCGCCTTCGCCAACGGCGCACAGGGAAGCGTGGTCAACTCGACCATTCTGCGCAACGGCTATACCGGTCTCTGGATACAGGACACCTCCAAGGTCAGCGTGACCGATTCGACCATAAAGGATAACGCGCTGGCAGGCATCAATATCGTCAACGCTAAGAACATCCTCATCGAGAACAGTGAGATAGCCTCATCAAAGGAACTGACCGGCACGCCGGGCGCCGACGGCATCGTCGTCTACACCCCGGAACTGGCGGGCGACCCGATCATGGCGGGCGACCCGATCATGCAACGCGCCTTCACGCTCCTCAACTCGACCATCAAGGACCACCCGCGCGCAGCGCTCGTATTCGACGGCACCGAAGCGTCGACCGGCAAGGAACTCCGCAACCTGCTGTTCAGCGGAGTCACGATATTCCGGATGGACTACGGCGTCGTCTTCCAGAACGGCCTCGCCCCCGAGAGTTTTGGCGGTGACAGCGAGGCGGTCAGCGAGGATTACTCGGACGGCTATGATATGGGCACCTCCGATGTCGACACGATGAATGGCGGCTCCGACGCGGCGGCCATCGGCGATGCCGAACCGGCCTCCGACGGCGAGATGCCCGATGTCGACACCCCATCCTCCGGCGACGGGACACTCGATATACCCAGCGAAGAAGAGGAATTCTGAGGTATGCCGGTGATCGGCGCATGAGAACGGCGATACGCTATTTTTCGGGGACCGGCAATACGGCTTGGCTCGCGGACCGGCTGAAAGAGGCCCTCGAAAAACGTGGATCGCCGGTATCCGTCGGACTCATCGGCATCGATGACGACCCTCGGGTGGACGAAGGTCCGCTCACACTCCTCCTCTGCTTCCCTGTCTACGCACTCGATGCCCCGCCACTCGTCCAGCGGTGGGTGGAGCGGATACCGCCGGGTGAAGGAAGAGCGGTCGTCGTCATCCGCTCGCCGGGCGATCCCTTCTTCAACGGCGGCACGACCCGGACGATGAGGCGTCTGCTTGAACGGCGCGGCTGGCGGATCGTGATCGAACGGATGATCGTGATGCCCCCCAATGTGTTCTACCGGGCGAGCGACGATCTCGCGGCACTTCTACTCGCGGCGGCGCGACGCCGCATAGAACACCTCGCTGACGACATCAAAGAGGGCCGGACGCTCCTTGACGACACGGGGAGCGCCGTCCACTGGTCGTCCTCCGCCTTTAACGGCCTGTTGGCGCGCCACGGACACCGGTTCGGTCGTGACCTTCGGGCGACCGCCGCCTGCACCCGGTGCGGGCTCTGCGTGCGCGAATGTCCCGCCGGCACCATCACGATGACCGATGACGGCATCCGGTTCGGCGACCGGTGTCAGGTCTGTCTGCGCTGCATGGCGCGCTGTCCGGCGCGGGCCATCTTTCCACTCGTGTACCGGAGTTTCCCGGTGCGCCCCTACGATCTCGCCACACTCGACGCCGCCGGACCGGAGGGGAAAAAACCCCGGAACTGGTTCGAACGGCGTTACCGGAACTATCTTGACCGCTCGTAGCTTTCTCTGCTAACGATATCAAAAAGAAAATCCTTGCCAAAGAAAAGAGCAGAGTTATCTTTTCCCAAAACCGACCGGGGAGGGACCCATGTTTTTTGTGAAGTTTTTGTTGCCTATCACGGCGATCGTTCTGTTCTTCGCCTGTTCTTCCCCCCAAGAGAACCCGATGGTCGACGGGGATCAGATCGTGATGACCGACCATGATCAGTTGGATCAGGCCGATCAGTCGGACCCCTCAGATCAGACCGATGACGCCCTCCCGCCCACCGATGACGACACCGAGATATCCGACGACTATGTCAAGCCGGTCACCTGCGGCAACAATGTCACTGATACCGGCGAGGCATGCGACGGCGATGCGAAGAACTGTACCGACATCAGCGGCGGCTACACCGGCGGCGTCGCGGTGTGCAAAGAGGACTGTTCCGGCTACGATACCACCGCCTGTCAGGGCGTCGCCGACGATGACAACGCCGGAGCCGACGACGAAATGACCGACGCCGACTCGGCGCCCGATCTTACGCCCGATGTGGATATGAATGTCTGGCCCGAATGCACGCAGGACGGCGAATGCGGCTCCTCCACGCGGGCCTGCTATCAAGGCATCTGCCGCGACAAATGCACCCTCTACATCAACGAATGTGACTGGAAACCGTCGGGAAATATCTGTTCCGGCGGGCTGTGCGTCGAATGCCTGAAGGACGGCGACTGCCCGGGCACCCGCTATACCTGCGACACGACAAAACTCATCTGCGTCGATAAACCGTTCGACCCGTCCAAGACCAAGATCGGCGTCTTCTATCACACGTGGCACTGTCCCTCGGCGACCGAGGTGCACGATGTGTCGAAGTGTCTTGAGCAAAATTCGTGGCCGGATTGGCCCTCCGATCCGAATGTCCAGACCTCCTTCTGGTGGGCTGAGCCGCAGGACGGTTACTACTGCCTGACGAACAACACGGCGCTGTTGACCAAACATGCCGAGATGCTCCGTGACATGGGGACCGACTTCGTCTTTGTCGATGTGACCAACCACAACTACAACACCAGTTCGCTCTGCATCAATCCAGAGGGAATGATCATCCAGCCCTTCACCACGCTCGTGAATGTCTGGAAGAATATCCCGGGCGCCCCCAAGATCGTGCCGTGGGTCCCGGTCTCCGACTGCCCGACCTACTTTCAGCCGAACCAGTGCACCCACCCCGCCGACACCTACATCGTCTATACGCTCCTCGATATCCTCAAGGACACGGGGATGTTGTTCGAGTATCAGGGTAAGCCGTTGCTCCTCATCACCGAGAACAGCACCTATCCGGTCAGCGAAACGAAACTGGCGACGCTTTCGGCGACCTATACGATCCGCAAGATGTGGGCGTTCGAGGGCGAAGGGACCGAGAAGTGGAGTTATCTGGAACGGTGCGACGCCGACCCGCTCGAGACGCAGCCCTGCTTCCAGCGCATCTCGAAAATGGGCGGCGTATCGGAGCAGTTCCCGATCGCGACCGCTTACGGCGCCGACTACATGAGCCACACCAGCACCGCGACCCCCAAACATCAGGGAAAGACCTTCCGCAAACAGTTCCAGACGCTGCTCGACAATCCCGAGATACCGATCGCGACGATCACCGGCTGGAACGAATGGATCGTCGGCCGGTGGAAATGCGGCGCTCCGGCGTGCGACTGCGGGAACGCCTTCGACGCGGAGTATGGTTGCTTCCTCGATCAATACACCTACGAATACAACCGCGACATCGAACCGGCCAAGAACGATCCGCTCGGCGACTACTATTACCGGCTGGTCCAGTCCTGCATCGCGCTGTTCCGCGCCGGCGGCCGATGCGACGCCAACCACGCGGGCGACCTTTGTTGTAAGGACTATTCGAACTGACCTTCGCTTCCTATGACGTACAAACAACCGCCTCATTGACAAGCATACATCCGGGCATATAATCGCTTCGCCATGGCAACGATGACGCCACACACCGAAGAAAGAACGCATCCCCGGATGTCGGTTGACGAGATCCTGACATCCATCCTGCGCGGCGCCGCCAAGATACTCGGCTGCAACTCCGCCAACCTGCTCATCTTCAACCCCGCACGCCAGCGCATCAAGGCGCAGGTAGGCATCATCGTGTCGGGTAAGGAAAAGGAACTGCGCGGCGTCGAAAAGTTCTTTGGCGTCTCGCTCGCCGACGCCGAGTTCACCTTCTCGCAGGCGCGCGACACCATCATCTATCGTTCGTGGAAGGAACGGCAGGTCATCGAGGCGGCCAACCTCGTAGAATTGGCCGGCGGTGCCTTTTCGTCGCTCATACTCAAAGGGATAGACACCCTCATCGGGCATCACCGGTTCATCGTGGTGCCGGTCGCCGGTCCGGTGAACATCTACGGCGTCATTGTGTTCGAAAAGAACGGCGCCCAGCCCTTCAGTCCACAACAGCGCGAGATACTCATAGGTTACGCCCGCCGCATCGGCGAGATCATCGAGAACGACACGCGCAGTTCCATCCTGCAGGAACGGCGGCTGGAGAGTGACGAGATGCTCGCGCGCCGCGAGAGCGCCGTTCAGAATCAGTTATTGCAGATAGCGCTCGGCGAATCGGCGCCTGCCCTCCTGCTCGACACCGATTTCCGCATTACCTCCTGCAACGACGCGACGCTCACGCTTCTCGGGTACGCCGAGAGGGACCTGATCGGCCGCGATATCGGCACACTGTTCCCGCCGAGCCAGAACATCCACACCATCCTTAACCACCAATTCCTCTTTTTTTCCGACGGTCGTTACGAGGAGGCGGCTGCCGTCCTGACCAATGAGGGAGAACACCTCCCCTGC
Source organism: bacterium (assembly GCA_029573155.1). GTDB lineage: Bacteria > UBP6 > UBA1177 > UBA1177 > JAKLFG01 > JAKLFG01. Next base: position 3,536 of record JAKQHE010000069.1, on the reverse strand, counting down.
ACCATCGAGGCGCTCCTGCTCGCCGACGAGAAGGGCCATGTCGTCGGTTTCATGATGCTCCTGCGGCGCGCGGCGGAAAAACGCCCGGTCGCCTCGCGCGACGAATTGCGCCGGCAGGAACGGCTCGCCAGCATGGGGGAGATGGCGGCACAACTTGCCCACGAGATACGCAATCCCCTGCTCGCCATCGGCGCGACGCTCGAATCACTTTCCGCCGACCGTGACGCCCCGATACTCGCGACGCTCTCCCACGAGATACAGCGGCTCGATATGATACTCAAGGACTACCTCTCGCTCGCGGTACGGCAGAACGCCTCGGTCGCCCGTACTGATCTCTCGCTCGCCATCACCGAAGTGCGCGATCTCCTGCAAGGGATGCAACGGCGCGGCGACAAGACCATCGCGCTCGGCATACCGCCGGAACTCTGGACGCTCGCGGACCACGAGGGGATGAAGCACGTCCTGTTCAACCTTATGCTCAACGCGCTGGAGGTCAGCCCTTCCCGCGCGACCGTCACCTGTCGGGCCACTGCCGACGACGAACGGATAACGATAACCGTGGACGACGAAGGTCCGGGACTCCCCGACGGTGACGGCGACCTGTTCGCCCCCTTTTTCACCACCAAGAAGAACGGCACGGGACTCGGGCTCACGGTATGCAAGAAGATAGTCGAGACCCACGGCGGCGCCATCCGGCTCGATAATCGGCCCGAGGGCGGGTGCCGCGCCACCGTATCGCTTCCCCGGAGGTCATCGCCATGAACGAACGATCCCCTCATGCCCCCTTTCGCGTCCTTGTGGTGGACGACGAGCAACTCTTCGCACAGGCCATCGGTCGTGAGGTCGAGCGGCTCGGCGTCGCGTGTGATCTCGCCTACACCGCCGCCGACGCGCTCCGCATGGCTGAACTAACCACCTACCACCTGTTCCTGCTCGACCACAAACTGCCCGACGATGACGGCATTCGCATCATCCCTCTCATCCTGTCGCGCCAGCCCACAGCGGCGCTCGTCATGATGACCGCGTTCGAGACGATACCGAACGCCGTCGCGGCGATACGGCAGGGAGCCGAGGATTATCTGGTGAAGCAGACCAACCTGAAGCCGATCGTGGAAAAGGTCAAGGAGGTCCGAAGCCGCGTGCAGGCCCGGGAAAGCCGGAAAGGGTGGGACGATCACGAGCGCTCCGGGCTGATCGGCGACTCGCCCGCGATACTCCGTGCGATCGCCGAGATGAAAAAGGTCGCACAGAGCCCGCAGATGACCGTACTCATTACCGGTGAATCGGGCGTCGGCAAGGAGGTCGCGGCACAGTACCTGCACCGTCTCTCCTGCGGCGAGAACGCGCCGTTCATGCCGGTCGACTGTGTCACGCTACCCGCCGCGCTCATCGAGAACATCCTCTTCGGTCACGAGAAGGGAGCCCTCGCCGGGGCCGACCGCGCGGCCGACGGCGTCTTCGCCAAGGCGGGGACCGGCACCGTGTTCCTCGACGGGGTAGGCGATCTGGGCACCGAACTGCAGGGACGCCTGCTCCGCGTGCTCGAGACACGTACATTCCACCGGACCGGATCCTCGCAGGAGGAGCCGCTACGCGCCCGCATCGTCGCCTCGACCCATCGCGATCTGTCGGAACTCGTCGCCGAAGGCAAGTTCCGCTTCGACCTTTCCCAACGCCTCGCGGTGTTCCCGATCGCCATCCCGCCGCTCAGGGAACGGCGCGAGGACGTACCGTCGCTCACACGTCACTTCATCGAATTCACCGCGCAGAAACTCGGCCACCCCTCCCCCCTACCGCTTTCGGCCGAGATCGATGAGATACTGCGGAACTATGACTACCCCGGCAATGTGCGGGAACTCAAGAACATCATCGAGCGAGCCATGGTGCTCGCCGACGGTTCGCCGCTCGGCGCAAAGCATTTTCCCGAACGGATACAGCGCATCCCCGTCTCGTCGTTCACTATCGGGTCGCGCAAGAACGAGGTCCCGGTGGATTTCATCCCCGGCGTCGATTCGCTCGAGACGCTCGAGAAGAAGATGATAGTCAACGCGCTCCGACAGACCAAGGGGGCGCGCTCGGCCGCCGCCGAACTGCTCGGCATCAGCCGGTTCCAACTTCTGCGCCGCATCGAGAAATACGGACTCGGCGATACCGCCGAGGAGTGAGCGGATCACTCAACGAAAAAAATCTCTAGTTGACCACGATAGGGATATTTGCCGATTGCGTACCGAACCATTCGTAAGTATCCCTGACCATTTTCCATTGGAAATTATAGGTACCGGGGGTTCCGGGAGCGGTAACATCAAAATTAAATGTCTTACTTTGTTCGGGCTGGATCACCTCCGTCCCTAGTCCAACCCGGGTAAAGCCCCATGTGCTGTTATCTTGGGGATTCTGGGAACCCAAACTATATTTATCGGAAGTACTCCACGTCGTGTTGCCGGTGTTCTGGAAAGTGACGGAGACCCCGTATGTAAGACCCGCCTGCATGGAAGACGGTACACTTTGCGAAATAAAAACGGCGTTGTTGTACGGATGCGCCTTGCAGTGAACATCACAACCGTCACCTGACATGGTGTTCCCGTCGTCGCACTCCTCGTACAGGTCAAGGTTACTATCACCGCAGTGGGGAAGACGACAGTCATTGGAGCAACCATCACTATCATCCGTGTTGCCGTCATCGCACTGTTCGAAGCCGTCAAGGGCGCCGCTCGCGATCTCCTGAGCCGTCAATGCTCGATCATAGATGCGGACCCTGTCGATACGACCGTTGAAGAATCCGTAGTCGCCTCCCCCCGAACTTGTGGGCGGATACACAATGGGACGGGGAGAGGTCAGCCCGGTCCTGACCAAAACACCGTTCACATAAATGCGCGGCTGTTTTGCGGTATAGGTCACGACCAGGTACGTCCATTCAGTGCTGCTGATCGTGCCGGCATACACCGCGAGAGGAGGCATATACATTTCACCATGTTCGTAGACCGAAATTCCATTCGTCCCGATCGATATACCCGCGCCTGCATTCTCCGCCTTATGTTCAGGGACGAACACATACTTCTGTCCACTGCTTCCGCTTGTTCCGCTGGTCGATTCGGCATCGATCTCATGCGGCGCTATCGGCCTGACCCATGCCGCCATGGTGAAATCGTTTAACGGCGTGTCGGCGTAATTCCACTGGATATAATCGTTCTCCCCATCAAAATAAAGGGCATTGCCCGAGTACCCCGCCGTCACCCAAGATGCACCGTTGATCACGCCATGGTTCTCATTCCCTGATGTGTCGTACAGGGTTGTACCGGCCCCCTCATCAAGATCCAAGCGCAGAGACTCTTCCTCATAGAAATAGGAATCTCTTCTTACGCCGTCACCGCAGACCGCCGGCTTACAGGCATTAGTGCAGGCATCATCATCGTTTGTATTGCCATCATCACATTGTTCCCCGAAATCCGTTATGCCGTTGCCACAGAGGGTTGTAACAAAACTAAAAACTTGCTCTTCTTCCAGCGGATTGCCCGCAAGATCAGCGATGTTCGTCG
>JAKQHE010000053.1 GCA_029573155.1 bacterium | reverse complement strand
CGCGACCGGCTCGCGGCGATGAAAGGACCCCGCTGAAGGAAAGGATGCTCAGTAGGCCTTCTTGAGTATCTCCAACACCTGCTGTTCGTTCAGTTTGCGGAAGACGCCCACCTCGCCGAATTCGACGACCGTCTTGGCGATGGTCGGGAGCATATCCTCGGCGACGCCGACCTCGCGGAGCCGCGCCGGCATGCCGAGTTCGGTGAAGAACTGGCGGGTGCGGGCGATCCCCTCGCGCGCCGCCTCCATCCGCTCCATCGCGAGCGGCACGCCCCAGACATTGCGGGCGAGATCGTAGAACTTATCCTGCGTGCCGTCGTCCAGCACGAACTGCATCCAGTGCGGGAAAAGGATGGCGAGCCCGACGCCGTGTGTCACATCGTAGTGCGCGGCGACGCCGTGGCCGATCATGTGGGTCGCCCAGTCGCCCGTCTTGCCGTAGGTCAGCAGTTCGTTGAGGGCGAGCGTCCCGGCCCAGAGCAGATTGGCACGCGCCTCGTAGTTCTCCGGCTCCTTGAGCGCGACCGGCCCGTAGTGAAGGCAGGTCTTGAGGAGCGCGTCGGCGAGCCGGTCCTGCACGAAGGTGCCGGGGACCGGTGAGAAATACTGTTCGAACACATGGCTCATGATGTCCACGGTCCCGGCTGCCGTCTGGTCGGGCGGCACGCTGTAGGTATAGACCGGGTCGAGCACCGAGAAGCGCGGCTTGAGCATCGGCAGGCGTATCGCCAGTTTCTGTTTGGTATCGAGGTTCGTGACCACGCTTGTGCCGTTCATCTCGCTGCCGGTCGCGGCGAGCGTGAGCACCATGCCGAGCGGCAGGACGCTCTTCACCTCCCCTTTCCGCGTATAGAGATCCCATGGGGCGCCCTCGTAGCCGGAGGCCGCCGATATCCCCTTCGCGCAGTCGAGGACACTGCCGCCCCCTATCGCGACGATGAAGTCACACCGGTGCTCCCGGACGAGTTTCACCCCCTCGCGAACGCTCGTGACGCGCGGGTTAGGAGCGATGCCGCCGAGTTCGTGCAATGCGATCCCCTTGTCGGCCAGTTTCGCCGTCACCGTATCGAATATCCCCTGTCGCTTGACGCGGTCGGACCCGTAGCAGATGAGCACGCGGGTGCCGCCGTGGCGGCGGACCTGTTCGCCGACCACCTTGATCTGACCCTTGCCGAAAAAGACCTCGGTGGGAAGCGAGAGTTTGAAGTTGAGCATCGTCGGTCCTCCTGTGTGGTATGGTTTATGGGGTCATCCGCGGCTCCAGAGACCGGGGGCCATGAGCGCCTGCCCCGATCGGGAGACAAAGGCGGCGCAGGCCTCGGTGAGCCACTGTCGCAGGTAGTTCTCCAGTTTCGCCTGATCGTACACGCCGCTTTTCCGGTTCGCATCCAGTATCCGGCCCGTCCATGCGACATAGGCATCGGCGGTCGCGACATCGCTGATGACCGTCTTGCGCAGCATCATGCCGCAGTGAAGGTCGAGTTCATCATCCGAAGGCGTCAGGCCGAGCCGTTCAAGAAGAAAGCGTTTCACCATCCGGTCGGTCGCCAACTGTTCGTCGCGCCGCCTGCTCGTTATCTGCCCCGCGTGGGTCCGGTACCGCACAAGCGGCCGTTGCAGGTTATGGAACCGGATACCCGCCGCCTCGGCGCGCGACCAGAGATCGTAATCCACGCCGGCCCGAAGCGTTCCGTTGAAGAACAGCCCTTTCCCTGCGAACGCATCCTTTCTCAGCACGACCGCGGGGTGCCCCAGGGAACAGATGAAAAGGTTGCCTATCCGGATGTCGGCGTCGTGTTCGGGGTATCTCATGAGCCGCCGGCGGCTCCCGAAGGTCCGCATCCATGCGCCGAGTACGCCGATACCCGGGTTGTTCTCAAGAAATTCGCTCTGCGCCGTCAGCCGTTCGGGCATACTGATGTCGTCGGCGCCGAGAAAGGCGACATAGCGACCCCGCGCCCGCTCCATGGCACGGTTGAACGAGGTCGCGACCCCGAGATTGCCGCCGTTGTCGACAACGGTGAGCCGGTCGTCGTCAATGCAGGAAAGGATATCGCGGGTGCCGTCGGTCGAACCGTCCTCGACCACCACCACCTCGATGTCGCGCAGATGGTCGGCGAGCAGGCTCTCGACGGCGGCGCGGATGTAGCGTTCGCCGTTGTGGACGGCGACAACGGCCGACACGAGCGGTGTATTCATGACGCGAACCCCCGCAGGAGCGCTATCTCTTCGGCCCATTTCGACTCGTCGGGCGTTTCGAGTATGAGCGGGATGCCGTCGAGCCGGTCGTCGCGCATGAGACGGCGGAAAAAGTCGATCCCGAGCGTCCCCGCGCCGAGGTGATCGTGGCGGTCCACACGGGTCGCGAGCGCCTTTTTCGAATCGTTGATGTGCATGCCGCGCAGGTAGCGGAGCCCGACGATGCGGTCGAGGTCGCGCCACATCCGCTCGTACCCCTCCGCCTCGCGGATGTCATAGCCGGCGGCGTAGGTGTGGGCGGTGTCGATGCAGACGCCGACACGCGTCTTATCCTCCACCCGGTCGATGATCGCGGCGATATGTTCGAACCGGTGGCCGATGTTGGTCCCCTGCCCCGCCGTGTTCTCGATGACGGTCGTCACCCCCGGCACCCGTTCATGGGCGATGTTCAGCGAAGTGGCGATACGGGAGAGGCATTCGTCCTCGGGTATCTTACCGAGGTGACTGCCGGGATGGAAGTTGAGGAGTTCGATGCCGAGCAGTTCGCACCGCTTCATCTCGTCGAGGAACGCGGCGCGCGACTTTTCGAGGCCTTCTTCCTCGGGATGGCCGAGGTTGATGAGATAGCCGTCATGCGCCAGTATCTGGTCGGGGCCGAAGTTCAGTTCGACGCAGGCCGCCCTGAACGCCGCGATGTTCTCGGCCGTCAGCGGCTTCGGGCTCCACTGCTTCTGGTTGCGGGTGAAGAGCGCAAAGGCGGTCGCCCCGATGGCATGAGCGTTCCGCGGCGCCATCTCGACGCCGCCCGCCGCGCTGACATGGGCGCCGAGGTACTTCATCGTTTCGCCCCGTTCCGTTCTTCACGGACACAGCGCACCGCGTTGAGGTTGTTGCGTTCGTCGTATCCGACCGCCCCTTTGAGGAAATTGACGCGCCACGAACTGCCGGGGCAATCGTCACGCCCGGTGGCGGACCAGAAACGGCTCTCCGCCCCGCGCCAGACGCCGGTCGCCTGATACCGGCCCCCCTCGCCGGGCCCCTTTCCTTCGGCGCAGGCGCAGTTGTTCTTGTCGTAACATTTGGAGTGAAGGCATCCGTCGCCACCACACCCGCCGCTCCCCTCGTCGACCGGACAGGCGCCGCCGGGACGGCTTCCCGGGCACCCGACGATGAGCGTTCGCAGTTCGGAAAGTTCGGGCAGCCGCCAGTCGTCGCGGCCTTCGAGCGACAGGTCGCGGCAGTACCGCTCCGCATCGCGATAGGTCATCGGACGATCGGCCGTGCCACGTTGCCACCGGAGCCCGGTGGCGCGGTCGAGCACGGTGCCGTCGGTCAGGTCATAAGAGGTATCGGCGGCCGCGAGGAACAGCGGCGCGAGCAGGAGGAGCAGGAACGGTCGCATCGGCCCCTACCCTTTGCGCAACTGTTTGTAGGCGTTTATGAGTCCCAGCGTCGAGCAATCGTGACCGGTGACCGGCTCGTCCCCCTCGAGTTCGGGCAGTATCCGGTTCGCCAGTTGTTTGCCCAGCTCGACCCCCCACTGGTCGAAACTGTAGATGTTCCAGATGACCCCTTGCGTAAATATCTTGTGCTCGTACATCGCTATCAGGATGCCGAGCGTCCGCGGGTCGATCTTGTGACAGAGTATCGAGTTGGTCGGCCGGTTGCCCGAAAAGACGCGGAACGGCAGGACCCGCTCGATCTCATCGGCGCTCTTCCCGGCCCGCTCCATCTCGGCGCGGACCTCGTCAGCCGTCTTGCCCATCATGAGCGCCTCGGTCTGCGCGAAGAAGTTCGCGAGCAGTTTACGGTGGTGGTCGCCGACGGGATTGTGGCTGATGGCGGGGGCGATGAAGTCGCACGGGATGAGCCGCGTCCCCTGATGGATGAGTTGATAGAAGGCGTGCTGGCCGTTGGTCCCCGGCTCACCCCAGATGATCGGCCCGGTCTCGTAGGTCACCGGCAGACCGTTGCGGTCGACGGCTTTGCCGTTCGATTCCATGTTACCCTGCTGGAAATAGGCGGCGAACCGATGCAGGTACTGGTCGTAGGGCAGTATCGCCTCGCTGTGCGCGCCGAAGAAGTTGTTGTACCAGACGCCGAGCAGGGCGAGGATGACCGGGATATTGCGCTCGAACGGCTCCACGCGGAAATGCTCGTCCATGGCGTGGGCGCCGGCGAGCAGTTCCTCGAACCGATCGGCCCCTATCGTGCAGGCGATGGACAGACCGATGGCCGACCAGAGCGAATAGCGGCCGCCGACCCAGTCCCAGAATTCGAACATGTTGGCGGTATCTATCCCGAACCTCGCGACCTCCTTCGCATTGGTCGAAACGGCGACGAAATGCCGGGCGACCGCCTTTTCGTCCTTTGCCTTGTCGAGTAGCCAGCGGCGCGCCGTCTCGGCGTTGGTCATCGTCTCCTGCGTCGTGAAGGTCTTCGAGGCGACGATGAAGAGCGTCGTCTCGGGATTCAGCCCTTTCAGCGTCTCGATGATATGGGTGCCGTCGATGTTCGATACGAAATGGGGCGTGATACCCCCCTTCCAGTAAGGCCGGAGCGCCGCGCAGACCATGACCGGGCCGAGATCCGACCCGCCGATGCCGATGTTCACGATATCGGTGATGCACCGGCCTGAGTATCCTTTCCACGCGCCGCCGATGACCTGTTCGGAAAAATCGCGCATCTGGCCGAGCACGCGTTTCACCGCGGGCATGACATCGACGCCGTCCACCGTCATCGGGCGGTCCGACCGGTTCCGCAGGGCGACATGGAGCACCGCGCGGCCTTCGGTCTCGTTGATCCGTTCTCCCGCGAACATCGCGTCCCGGGCCTCCTTCACGCCGCATTCAGCGGCGAGCGCGCAGAGCAGGCGCAGGGTCTCGTCGGTGATGATGTTCTTCGAGCAGTCCACGAGGATGTCCTCCAGCCAGCGCGAGAATCGACCGGCGCGGGACGGGTCGTCAACGAACAGGTCGCGCAGGGAGACCGTGCTCATCGTGGCGGCGTGGGCCTCCAATTCGCGCCACGCGGCTGTCAGGCGGGGATTGCTACGCGGGAACATGGGCATACCCTCCACAAAAGGTCGTTCACGGACGCTCCACTATAGCGATAAAAGGCCGACGGGTCAATGGAAGCGCCGCTTCTTTGACGCACGAACCGTTTTCTTGACTTTTTACACCGACTTTCGCTAAAGTTGCGGCGGTTTGGAAGAGACCATTCTTGAACCACGGAGGATACCCCATGAAACGGCTCACCACGATGTTAACGATGTCCCTGCTCCCGCTCCTCGCGACGGCGAGCGAGGCCGATCTCGTGATCCCGAACCTGACCCCCGCGCAGAACAACCTGCTCCTGCTCGGGTTCGTCGTCTGTTTCCTCGGACTCGGCTTCGGTCTGTGGCAGTATCTCAAGGTCAAGAACATCCGCGCCCACAAGGCGATGCTGGATGTCTCGCAGACCATCTTCGAGACCTGCAAGACCTATCTGCTCCAGCAGGGCAAGTTCCTCATCATCCTTGAAGTGCTCATCGGGATATGCATCGCGTTCTATTTCGGTTATCTCCAGCACAACGGCTTCGGCACCGTCCTGTTGATACTCCTGTGGTCGGTGGTCGGCATACTCGGCTCCTACGGCGTCGCGTGGTTCGGCATCCGGATGAACACGCTGGCCAACTCCCGCATGGCCTTCAGCGCGCTCGAGCGCAAACCGATAAAACTGCTCAACATCCCGCTTGATGCCGGCATGTCCATCGGCGTCGTGCTCGTCTGCGTCGAACTCATCATGATGCTCATCATCCTGCTGTTCGTCTCCCGTGAGGCGGCGGGCGCCTGCTTCATCGGTTTTGCCATCGGCGAATCGCTCGGCGCCTCGGCGCTCCGCGTCGCGGGCGGCATCTTCACCAAGATCGCCGACATCGGCTCCGACCTCATGAAGATCGTCTTCAAGATAAAAGAGGACGACCCGCGCAATCCCGGCGTCATCGCCGACTGCACCGGCGACAACGCGGGCGATTCGGTCGGCCCGACCGCCGACGGCTTCGAGACCTACGGCGTCACCGGCGTCGCGCTCATATCCTTCATCGTGCTGGCGGTCGCCGATGTTTCCCAACAGGCGACCCTGCTGACATGGATATTCGTCATGCGTATCCTCATGGTCATCACCTCGATCGTCGCCTTCTGGCTGAACCGCGCGATAACCGCGGCGACCCAATCGGGCAAGGACGACATCGACTTCGAGCATCCGCTGACGGTGCTCGTCTGGGTCACCTCGATCGTCTCGATACTCGTCACCTTCGCGGCGAGTTATGTGATGATCGGCGATCTGCCGAACAACCTCTGGATAACCCTGTCGGTCATCATTTCATGCGGCACGCTCGCGGCGGCCGTCATCCCCGAATTCACCAAGATATTCACGAGCCCCAAGTCGAAACATGTCCTTGAGACGGTCAACGCCTCCCGTGAGGGCGGCGCGTCGCTCAATGTGCTGTCGGGGCTCGTGGCGGGCAACTTCAGCGCCTTCTGGCAGGGCATGGTCTTCTTCGCGCTCATGTTCGCCGCCTATTACGCCAGCGGCTTCGGGCTCGGCGAACTCATGATATTCCCCTCCATCTTCGCCTTCGGACTCGTCGCGTTCGGCATGCTCGGCATGGGCCCGGTCACCATAGCGGTCGATTCCTACGGTCCGGTCACCGACAATGCCCAGTCGGTCTATGAATTGTCGCTCATCGAAACGATGCCCGGCATAGACAAGGAGATAGAGAAGGATTTCGGCTTCAAGCCCGACTTCGAGAAAGCGAAATACTACCTCGAGGCGAACGACGGCGCGGGCAACACCTTCAAGGCGACCGCCAAGCCGGTGCTCATCGGCACTGCGGTGGTCGGCGCGACCACGATGATATTCTCGCTCATCCTCGTCATCAGGAACACGCTCGGCATCGACCCGCAGGTCATCCTCTCTGAACTCAACCCCTACACCATCCTCGGCTTCATCTGCGGCGGCGCGGTCATCTTCTGGTTCACCGGCGCCTCCATACAGGCGGTCGTCGCGGGCGCCTACAAGGCGGTCGAATACATCAAGAAGAACATCAATCTCGATCCGAACGCCGACCTCAAGGCCTCCACCGAGAAATCGAAAGAGGTCGTCCGGATCTGCACGCAGTACGCGCAGACCGGCATGTTCAACATCTTCATCGCGATATTCTCGTTCGCTCTCGCCTTCGCGTTCCTCTCCTCACCTGTCAGCGGCAACGAGGCGGTATCCTTCTTCGTGAGTTATCTGCTCTCGATAGCGCTGTTCGGCCTGTTCCAAGCGGTCTTCATGGCGAACGCCGGCGGCTGTTGGGACAACGCCAAGAAGGTGGTCGAGGTCGATCTGAAGGAAAAGGGAACGACGCTGCACGAGGCGTGCGTGGTCGGCGACACGGTCGGCGATCCGTTCAAGGACACCTCCTCGGTCGCCATGAACCCCATCATCAAGTTCACGACCCTGTTCGGCCTTCTGGCGATGGAGATAGCGATAGCGCCCGATTTCCGCACTATAGCGCCCTATGTGGGGATATTCTTCCTGATCGTCGCCTTCGTCTTCGTGTGGCGTTCGTTCTACAAGATGCGCATCAAGTAGCGCCGTTCCCGCCCTCGTCCCTCTTTTCCTTCTCCAGCGACGCGATCGACACATGGTTGCGCCAGAGCCATACGATGCCGATGATGGTCACCGGCACGATCTGGGCCATGTGGAGCACGAGCGCGACCGCCATGCCGAGCGTCGTCATGACGGCGAATATCTCCAGCGACTTGACGACGGCGAACTGAAAGACGCCGAGCCCGCCCGGGGTCGAGGGGATGAGCATCCCCATGTTGACCGTCACGAGCATGAGCAGGTACGCGATGACCGGCATCTGCACGCCGAACGCCTTGACGATGAGCACATAGACGCCCAGTTCCACGCTCCAGACGGCGAACGAGAGGATCAACACCATGGCCAGTTGGCCGAGCGACTCGATGGCCCGCGTACCCCGCATGAACTTCTCGAGCAGGGTGAGCGGCAGGGCGAGCCAGCGGGGCACCCGCTCCTCCATCGCGCGGATGAACCGCACCGGCAGGTCGGAGAAGGAACTGAACAGAATGAACAGGAACAGCGACACGAACAGGAGACCCGCCGTCTCGGCAAGCACCCGCACCCATCCGGGGAATGGATAGGTGAACAGGAGCGCCGCGAGTATCAGGAAGACCGTGAGCCCGTCAAAGACCCGCTCGACGAATATCGAGGCGAAGACGGCGGTGCGCGATATGCCGTTGCGGTTGCCCGCGAGGTAGGCGCGCGTGAACTCGCCGATGCGCCCGGGCAGGACATTGTTGACCGCGTAGCCGGCCATCACCAGACGGATGGTCTCCGGGAGCGGCACCTTTTTCAGGTGGCCGAGCAGGACGCGCCACCGGAGCCCGCGTACGATGAAGGAGGAAAGATACAGGACCACGCCGGCAAGCACATACGACCAGCGGCTCTCGGCGAGGTACCGTAGGAACAGCAGGACATCCACCTGCCGGAACAGAAGCCAGAACAGCACGACGGTGACGACGAGCCCCAGCAGG
>JAKQHE010000276.1 GCA_029573155.1 bacterium | reverse complement strand
GCCCACCGAGCGGTCGTGGTTGAACACCCAGAGCAGGCACAGCGCGAACAGGCCGGTGAGCGCACCGCCGAGCATCGGTCGCACCGGCTGGGGCAATCTGCTACGCGCGAAGATGTCCCGGAAACCGTAAAAGGAGTGTATGTACAGAAGGGCCGCCCCCGAGACGACGAGCGCCAGCACGAGGTAGGGCCCGAGTTCCCACGGGTTGGAAAATCCGTGCAGACCGGCGCCGGAGAACATGTGGTCCCACCCGAACCGGCTCGCGTAGACCGCATAGCCCACGATGGAGGAGACCATCGCGGGGAGGAGCACCTCTGCTTCCACCTCCGAAGAGGAGTACAGCACCTCTGCGGCGAATATGGCGCCCGCCAGCGGAGCGCGGAATATCGCCCCCACCCCGCCGCCGATGCCGGCCGCCAACAGCAGTCGGCGATCGCGCGAACTGAGACCGAGACGGGTCGCGAGAAAACTGCCGAACCCCGCGCCGATCTGCGCGATGGGCCCTTCTCGGCCGCCCGATCCGCCGGTGCCGATGGTGATGGCGGAACTCACCAGTTTGACCAGCGGCACGCGCCAGCGGATGCGACCGAGTTTCCAGTGATAGGCGTTTATCGCCGCGTCGGTGCCGTGTCCCTCAGCCTCGGGGGCCAGCCAGAAGACCAACAGACCTGAAAGCAGGCCGCCGAGCGCCGGGATGAGGATGACCAGATAGGGAACGAACGCACCGACCGTGACGCCGAAATCGGCCGGCTCCCCGCCGGGATTGTCGAGGGTAAGCCCCGTCAGGGCGATCAGGCACAACTCACGGATCGCCTGCAGGCCGAATTGGAGCACGATGGCCCCCACGCCGCTGACGATGCCGACAAGAACGCCGAGGAAAAGCCATTTCCCCGCGATGGTGAAATCAAAGGTTGCGGCGAACCATGAGACACTGGGGCGTTTCATGTCGCTCTTGTATGCCAACGGAGGCAAAAAAGCAAATAAGACGCCGTGCCCCATTTTTCCTCTTGATTTCCTTGAAACCATTTCTATAATCGTCGTTGGTGTGACAATGGAAGGATCTGACGGAGGATATCATGACAGAGCGTAAAGTATCATCGGCGGTGATGGTCGTGCTTTTCGCACAAGCCCTTTTCTTGGCGGTGGCATGCTCCTCGACCGACAACGAAGAACCGGTCGCGCAGGTCGGCGAGGCCTGCACCGGTACCGGGACGGTCTGCTCGGATGTGGCGCAGGACCAGTTGCTTCGTTGCGATAACGGCGCACTCGTGATCGCTGAGGAGTGCAGTGCGTCGGGTAAGGCGTGCGAGAACGGCGCCTGCGTCGCCGATGAGGCGGTGGACGGCGACTGTGCGGGCAAAGAGGGACAGTCGGCCTGTGCGGGAAGCAAACTCGTGGTCTGCACCGATAGCACGTGGACCGAATCGAAGGACTGCGCCGCCGAGGACAAACTGTGCGCTGAGGAAGAGGGGGGAGCGGTCTGCAAGGATAAACCGGTCGTGGATGACGCCAAGCCGGACGACAGTGGCAACGACGGCATAGTATCCGACGATCCGCAGAGTGAAGGAGAGATCCCCGACGACCCGAACTATGAGGGGACCCAACCCGACAATGATTCGTCGAGCGGCTGCGAGTGGGACGACCCGAACGGCGACGACGACGGCGACGGGATACCCAACAGCGTGGAGGGGTGCGGCGACAACGATCTGGATGGTATGCCCAACTGGCTCGATGCCGATTCGGACGGTGACGGTATCCTCGACAGCACCGAGTGTCCTGAACAGCCGTGCCAGAACAGCGACAAGGACGACACGCCCGATTTCCTCGACAAGGATTCCGACAACGACGGTCTCGCCGACAAGGAGGAGACGACGCTTGGGACCAACCCGTACGACAAGGACACCGACGGCGACGGCTCCGACGATCTCGCCGAGATAGTGTACAACCAGAACAATCCGGGCGGCGCCGACCCGAAGGATCCCGACAAGAAGATACCCGACGGGCTCTTCTATGTGGTCCTGCCCTATAACTCGAAGGAGGATGTGCAACGGACGCTTGAATTCTCGACCATCATCGAAGCGATAGATGTCGCGATACTTGTTGATCGTTCCGGTTCGATGAGCGACGAGATAAGCAAGGTCAAATCGGAGATAAAACCAAAGATAATCGACGGGATACGCAACACGCTGACCATCAGCACCGCCTTTGCCCTCTCCTACTTTACCTGGACCCCCAACCCGCCCTATAAACTGCTCGAGTATGTTACCGAAGATGCCGACAAGGTCGCCGCCTCGGTGGGCAACATCGGCGACGCGAACGGCGACGACGAATACCTGACCCCGGCACTGTTCCTGCTCGCGAGCGGTGTCGAGTTCCACGGGACGGTCGGCGCCTGCCTGCCCCCCGCGTTCGGCGGTTGCAACCAGACCATGATAGGTGACGCGATCTACGATTTCCCGAAGATAGACTGCACCGGTCAGTTGGGGAACAAGGGTGGTGCCTGTTTCCGCGCCAAATCGATGCCCATCATCATCATCATCACCGACGAAGCGGTCAAGGAGTGCCCCAAGGTAGCGACCTCCTCATGGGACACCTGCCAATGGGAGATCGGCGATCCGGTCAACATCGCCGAGGCGGTCGCCGCGATGAATGGCATCGGCGCGAAACTCATCGGCATAGACACCGGATTCGACGACAACCAGAAGGAAACGAACCAACTGGAGGAGGGCTTCACGCTCATGGCCGAGCAGACCGGGTCGCTCGACAAGAACGGGAGCCCCTTCTACTATCACAATGAGAACCCCGACGGATCGGGTATGACCGACCAGATCGCGCAGGCGGTCGTGTCGCTGACGACCTACATCGACATGGATGTGACGACCGGCAGTATGTCTGACGAACAGTGCGACGGCATATCGGCGGCCCAGTTCGTGAAGTCCTCGACCACCGTCAAGGCCGAGCCGCCCGACGGTATCTCCAATCAGACCGCCACCACCTTCGAGTCGGTCAAGCAGGGGACCATCGTATGGTTCGATGTCCGGTTCTACAACGATTTCTGCAAGAACACGACGACCAATCCGATGACCTATCAGGCGCTCGTGACGGTGCTCGGCAACGGGTCCTACCTCTCCTCACGCCTCGTGACGGTCATCGTCCCGCCCTCCATACAGGAATAATAAGCCAGGTCATTATAGTCAGTTATCCTTGTTCGGCATCTTTCTGCTGGCTCTCCCTCAATAAATGTGCTATCTTCTTTCCACTAAAGGGGAGTTCTTGATCGATCGCTCATAACCATGACGGAGGAGAAGATGAGAGGATTGATGTTCCTGATGACCCTGTTTCTCGCGGTGATACTGCGGGCCGACCCGCCCGAGCAGACGTGGATCGAGTGCGATGCGCTGAACGACTGTCCCGAACAGATGACCTGCGTGAAGTTCGATGATATGCCGACGCCGGTCTGTTGGCCCGCCGATCAGGATCCCTGTGAATACTGCGGCACCGCCGAGTGCGCGGTGGCCGAATCGTATCCCCCGCAGGTGACCTGCGGCGACGGGGAGGTGCCCGATACCGATCCGGTGACCTGTGTGAGCGATGAGGATTGTCCCGAGAAGATGTTCTGCTTCAGCGGCTATTGCGTCGATGAGGGCGACCCCGCGACCGAAAAGACCTGCGAGAACGAAGCGGGCTACTGCGTCATCGGCGAAACGAGCGGATACTGTCAGTGCGTCACCGGCGCCGGTGTCGGTTGGGGTGAGGCCGAACCGGGCGAACCGACCGATCCGGTCGAAGATGGCGACGGTGATGGCGAGGTGCCGCCGCCCCCGTTCTTCCTGCCGACGAGTGATGAGTGCATGGCGAAACTCGTTGAGAACTGCGGCGAGACGGCGCCCGACCTCAAAGAGGAGTGCGGCGCGGAACTGTTCGACGCCTGCCTTGATGCGGTCGAATGGGTCGAGGGGACCTGCTTCGAGACGACATTGACCGAGGAACAGCGCAACGCCATCGCGAAGGGTGAATGGGTCGGCGACTGGTCGCTCATGGTCTATCAGTGCTGTCAGGAAACGACCGTTGATGAGATAACCGATGACCTCGGCGAACTTAAAGAATGCGTGGAGACCGACGGCTGTGAGGAGTGCCTCGGTGGCAGTAGCGACGATCCGATGCCTTCGACCCCGTGCGTCGAGGATGGCGACTGTCCCGACGGCGGGCACTGCACCGACGGCACCTGCTACTGGACGACCGAGAGCGGCGACGAGACCACCACCAACCCGACCGATGACATCAAGGATGACACGGGCGACGATCAGACCGGCGGCGAGGATTACACCAACACCGCGGGCGACGGCACCGAAGAAGAGACGACCGCTCCCCGCAAGGAGAGCGACGGTTCTGGCTGTTCGCTGGTGCTTATCTAGACAAGTTCTCCCTGAATTCTTTCCCGTTATCTTCTTTCGCCGGTTGACATTTTTCCCGCCACGATTAGATTCCTTTCCATGCTGTGGATGATAGCCGACACCACCCGCACCCCGTCGGTCGTCGCGACCGTCGAGAGCGTCGCCCGTATGGCGACAGCGGGCATACATAAGGTAACCATTCGTAATGACGGCGTATTTTCTCTTGCCGAATTGCTGAAGGCGGCCGAACGGATCGTGGCACGGTGTCCCGGCGTCGAGGTATTCTTCGCCGGTTCGCCCGAACAGGCCCGCCGGTGCGGCGTCCGCGGCCTGCACCTCCGCTCGTCGATGCTCGATCATGTGGCGGCGATCCGCGCGACGGCGCCCGACCTCGCCATCGCCGTTTCGACCCATACAACAGGTGAGTTCGAGCGGGCCTTCGGCTCCGGCGCCGACCTCGCCTTCTATGCGCCGGTGTTCCCCCCGTATTCCAAACCGAACGACACCCGGCCGACCGTCGCGCCGGTGAAGCGGCAGGGGGTGTTCCTGCTCGGCGGCATCGACCGCGTCCGTGCCGAAGGATTGATACGGAAAGGTTTTCGAGACCTTGCGGCGATATCTCTTTTTTATGGTCAAACGGCGGAAGGTGATGTACAGTACCTTTCGCGTTTGTTAGATGAGGTTGAGATATGACGAAAATGACCCAGTTGGAAGCGGCCCGCGCCGGGAAGATCACCGAAGAGATGAGGCACGCCGCGCAGGTCGAGCGGATGGATGCCGAGGAGATGCGGCGCCGCATCGCCGCGGGGCGCGTCGTGATATGCCGCAACACCGTCCATGACATTGCGCCGCTCGCGATCGGCGAAGGATGCCGCGTCAAGGTGAACGCCAACATCGGCACCAGCGAGGATGTCAACTCGCTCGAAGAGGAACTCGAAAAGGCGCGTATCGCCGTCAGATACGGCGCCGACGCGGTGATGGACCTCTCGACCGGCGGCGATCTTGAACTCACCCGCAAAAAGATCATGGCGGCGGCCCCGGTCGCCATCGGCACCGTCCCGATCTATCAGGCGATCGTGCAGGTGGTCCGCGAACTCGGCAAGTCGTTCGCCGAGATGACCCCCGACGAGATATTCGGCGCGATCGATCGGCAGGTGGGAAGCGGGGTCGACTTCATCACGGTCCACTGCGGCGTCAACCGTCACCTGCTTGACGGGCTGAAGGATCGACCGCGGCTCATGGGCATCGTTTCGCGCGGCGGCTCGATAACGGCCCGCTGGATGGCGCACAACAACGCCGAGAACCCGCTGTACGATCGATTTGACGATCTGCTCGAGATAGCACACGCCCACGATTGTGTCCTGTCGCTCGGCGACGGACTGCGGCCCGGCGCGCTCGCCGACGCCACCGATCACGCCCAGATAGAAGAGTTGATAACGCTCGGCCAACTCACCGAACGGGCCCGCGCGAAGGGAGTGCAGGTGATGATCGAGGGACCGGGCCATGTGCCGCTCCAGCAGGTCGCCGCCAATATGCAGATGCAGAAGGCGCTCTGCAGCGGGGCGCCGTTCTATGTGCTTGGCCCGCTCGTCACCGATGTCGCGCCCGGCTATGACCATATCACCTCGGCCATCGGCGGGGCGCTCGCGGCGATGAGCGGCGCCGATTTCCTGTGCTATGTGACGCCGGCCGAACACCTGTCGCTCCCGACGGTCGACGATGTGAAGGAGGGCGTCATCGCGTCGCGCATCGCGGCCCACGCCGCCGACATCGCCAAGGGGTGGCCCGGCGCCGCCGACTGGGACCGCGAGATGTCCTGTGCGCGCCGCAAACTCGACTGGAAACGGCAGGAGGAACTGGCGCTCGACCCCGAGAAGGTGCGCCGTTACCGCGATCGGCGCGGCCCGAAGGCCGACACCGAGACCTGCTCGATGTGCGGCGATCTGTGCGCCGTCAAGAATTTCAACGATGCCGAAGAGAAATTGAAGGGCCGGTAAGCGGCCTTTTTTCTAGAATACCAGCGAACAGCCGCAGGCCGGTTCTTCCTCGCCGTAGAGGGCGTCGCTATCGTCGCTTCCCCCCGTGTCGTTCTGGACATCGTCGGTCATGCCGCCCTCATCTGCATCGGACAGGCCGTTGTCGGCGACCGGTGCGTCGTCGGTCGTCGTATCGTCACTGACGGTGTCATCGGGTGTTTCGGTATCGGGCTGTTCGGTGAGATCCTCGTTCGGGTCGCCCCAACGGAGGATGGTATTGACGCTCCCCGCCGCCCAGCCGTGCTTCGAATCGAGGAAGTTCTGCGCCTTGAGGCTCCACATGAAAGAGACGCCGACATCGGCCGGCATGAACATCTCCAGCCAGGTGGTGCCGCCGTCGAAACTGACGATCGAACAGGCCTTGAAATCGTTGCAGACGCCGCCGAGCCAGATGTCGGTCCCGTCGATGATATCCACGCCGGCCGCCTGAAAGCCGCCGAAGGTCTTGCCGGTGTTCGCCTGCGGTTCGGCGATGGTGAGCGTGGCGAAGTTATCGCTGGTGACCCCGACATGTTTCGAAACATCCCCTCCGCTGTAGGATTCGTCGTCGGTGTAGAAGGCGTACCAGGTGACATTCGTCAGATCACCGCCGCCGCCGGTGGTGACGGGTGCTACTTTCAGGAAGGAGTAGGGGAGTCCTTCCTTCACGGCCGTCCATGAGGCGCCGCCGTCGGTCGTGGTCCAGATACCTCCCTTGCTGAGGACCGTCGTGATGGTCCCTTCGCCGGTGTCCTCCTCTTTCGTCGCTCCGCCCGCGGCATAGCCGTTCTGCGCATCGGTGAAATGGAGGTAGGTGATGCCGACCTCGGTATCGGTCGTGACGGTGAAGGTCTCGAAGGTCGTGCCGCCGTCGGTGGAACGGAGCACCTTGCCGTCATTGGTGCCGGCCCAGATCGTATCGCCGAGGATCGCCAGCGAGCCGTTCATCTCTTCGGTGTCGTTGTTGAACACCTTGAGGACGATCATGTTGTTGAGAAAGGCGTCGGTCCGCACGAGTGCCGTGACGCTCGACATTCCCTGTATCTCGGTCCGTATCGCGTACAGCGTCGAGGGCGAGCCGTATTTCGCGCCGGTGATGAAGGCGCCGCTCATACCGGCGAACGAGGTGAAGCCGGGCGGGCAGGGGTTCCACTGGTAGCCGGTCACCATGACGAAACAAAGCAGTTCGTCGTTCGATCCGCTGTTCTTCTTGCCGATAAGGAGCCCGGTGGTGCGCGAGCCGTTCTCGAGCAGATAGAAGTCGGCGGTGGTCATCTCGCCCGGCTGCTGGACCGTCCAGATCTCCTGCGCCGGAAGCGCCGTCGCAAAAAGAAGAGAAAGCGCCAAGAATGAACGGTACATAGGGTTCCTCCACGGTGGTGTCAACAGAAAAAACATAGGAGCGCACCGTGTTTTGTCAAGTTTTGACAGCTCGCTCTCTTTTTGGTATGGTCGCCGCGACAGGAACAAAGGAACAACTTTTCAAGGGAGATGACGATGATGCGGGTGTTTGGTATCTTTGCCGTATCCACGGTGCTGTTCTTTTTTGCGGCCTGCGATAAAAAAGAGACCGCCGCGACCGACGACCTGACGACCGACGAAACGGTGGATGACGACGACGGCACCGACCAAACCCTGCTGGAAGGCGATGAGGGAGAAAGCGACCAAAGCGACACCAGCGACATAAGCGACAACATGGTCGATGAGGACAGCGCGCTGTCCGACGACCTGCTTGCCGATGATCAGCCCGGCCCGACCGATGAAACCGATGGATCCGATCAGTCCGACGACATATCCCCCGACGAGGACCTCGCCGGACTCGTTCTCCCCGCCGAAACCACCTGCCAGCCCTCGGCCGCCCCCTGCGACGCCGCGCCGGTAGAAACTAACATCTACGCCTCCTACCGCAAAGATTTCTACTATCCGAACTATCAGGAAGGCGACGTCATCAACCCGATACCGGCGCCGACCAGCGGCGGACGCTTTCAGATAACGGGCATCGCCGGAAAGGGCGGCACGGTGACGGCGGTGAAACTGAACGGCGTGAATGTCGCCGATCTTCTCACCCAGACGAAACTCGACTGGTACCATGTCTACCCGCTGACGCTCACCGAGGGGGAGGCCTTCTGGGTCAATTTCCACAGCCGTGAGGCGTCGTGGGACAGCGCATCGAACGGTCAACTGACCGTCGAGACCGGGGAGGGGACCGCCTTCAGCGGCCCATTCAATTACGCTGTCAATCAGGTGCCGCTCAAGTATGTCGCCTTCGCCGACGATTATCAGACGCTCATCATCCATATCGAGAACCGGACCCAGAACCCGGTGACGCTCACCAAACTCCTTTACAACGGCCGCGATGTGACCGCCGCCGCCTGCATGGCGGGCGATATCCTGCAGCCGAACGTCAACATGCTCATCACCGTGCCGCTCTGTGAAGCGGTCTCGCCGGGCGACCCGTGGACCGTTACGGCGCTCGTGAACGGCATCGGCCCCTCGACCGCCGGCGGCCGGGTCATCCGTGACTTCTATCCCATCGAGACCTGGCAGAGCGACGACGAATGTCCCTACTACCCCGGTTACAACGAGGCGTGGTACACCGACCACCGCGCCCACGGCTTCGACACCTTCTTCATGCGTCCCACGAGTGCGGGCGAATGTTCGTCGAACTTTCCCGGCGGCACCGGCGACATCTACGAACTTCTCGGGCCGATATTCGAACAATACGGTCTGCAGGCGGTGCTCACCTTCGAGGCCAATAACCAGTTCCTGGACTATACCGACGTCTCCAACATCGCGGTCGCCTTCCACGCCGACGAATGCGACGACAATCTGCTCGACAACGGCTATCCGAAACCCGAGACGCGCGCCCAGTACGCCCGTCGGACCTGGGAGACCTGGCCCGACCTGCCGACCTACATCGGCGGTTCGCGCGGCCGCTACAACGGCGCCTTCGCCGGGGCGACCGACATACAGGGCTTCGACTACTATGTCGCCGCCTGCGCGCCTCACATCACCGTCGCCGGGACCCATCCGCCGCTCCGGGGCGCCTTCGACCAACTGCTCCTCGTCCACGAGAACCACATGCCGCACACCACGTGGGCCTACACGCAGGGTCTCCACAATGGCAGTTGGAACGCCACCATCCCGGGCATCGGCACCAAGGTCTACCGCCAGCCGACCCCCGCCGAGTTCCGCATACAGGCGCTCTCGGTCCTCATGGTCGGCTCGAAGGGGATCATGTACTTCCAGACCGACAAGGAGATGGTCGACATGTTCCCTGCGACCTGGGAAGAGATCGGGAAGACCAATCGCGAGATACACGGCCTCAAACCCTACCTGCGCGAGGGCGACATCCACGCCATCATTCAACAGGAGGGTCAGTTCATCGCGTCGGTCATCCGATCACGCGAGATGATGGCGCTCGTCCTCTTCAGCACCCATGTCACCAATACGCCGACCGAGCAGCAGTGCCTCACGGCGCAGAATGTCCACTGGGCGTGGGGCGACACGACGCTCGTCACGGTGCCGGTCGCGGTGCCGCCAGAATTCCCGGTCGCCGAGGTATGGGAACTCCGCGACGGCCAGTTCCTGCCGGCGAACTACAGCGTGAACGGCCGCACCGTCACCTTCCCCGACATCGCCCTCAACGAGCAGAATGTCGGCCGGATATTCGTGCTTATTTCCGATCCGGCGATCAAAGACGACATGCTGGGAAGGATGGAGTACTGAAAAGGGTCACTGCGCCGTGAGGCGCGATCCGGTTTTATATTGACAAAACAACCCGCTTTTCATACCCTCAACGGACGATAGATGTTGTTTGCGACAAGAGATGGGAGGAAATCAATGGGGCGCAGGAATTTCCTGAAAAGAGTTTCTCTCAGAAATTATAAAAGCATTGCGGAGTGCGATGTTGATTTGGGGGCCTTGACTTTTCTTGTCGGCCGAAATGGTGCCGGCAAAAGCAATTTTCTCGACGCCCTACATCTTGTAACGGAATCTCTCACCTCTTCGCTTGACCATGCCTTAAGAAACCGTGGCGGTATTAACGAAGTGAGAAGGCGGTCTTCCGGCCACCCAACCCACTTCCAAATACGCCTTGATATTCAGACAGACCTTTTTGACGGGTACTACTCTTTTCGCATAGGAGCAAAGTCGAAAGGAGGTTTCGAGGTTCAAAAAGAAGAATGCCTTATCAACAAGCTTTTAAGAAAGGACTCTTATCGCGTTGAAGAGGGCACAGTCATCGAATCCAGCGCTGAGGTAATGCCACCGGCAAGCCCCGATAGACTTTATCTCGTCAGCGCAGCCGGACTACCTGAATTTCGTCCCGTTTTCGATGCGCTCTCGCACATGGGTTTCTATAATCTGAATCCCGACGCAATACGAGAACTACAGACACCCGATACCGGCGAGGTCCTACGCAGGGATGGCAGTAACTTGGCAAGCGTGCTGTCCGTAATGGAAAAAGAATCTCCCGAAAGTCGAAAATATGTCGTGGATTTCTTGTCCAAGGTCGTTCCGGGTATCTCAGATGTTTCTTCCAAACGATTAAGAAACAAGGAAACTCTGGATTTCCGGCAACAAGTAGGATCCAACAAGGCATCTTGGCCGTTTTCGGCACAAAACATGTCCGACGGCACATTGCGTGCGCTTGGCGTTCTCACCGCTATTTTCCAAAGCAATACCGAAAACGGTTCTTGGATCCCATTGGTAGGCATAGAAGAACCGGAAACCGCTGTGCATCCGGGAGCGGCCGCCGTTTTACGGGATGCGCTTCGAGTTGCGTCGGCATCTAAACAGGTCTTAGTAACGAGCCATAGCCCCGACCTGTTGGATGATAAAGATATCGAGGCAGACGAAATCGTGGCTGTGGAAAACGATAATGGAAAAACTCTGATAGGCCCCCTTACCGAGACGGATCGTGGTCTTTTAAAAGACAAGTTGTTCACTGCTGGCGAACTTCTTCGCCAAGGAGGATTGCTCCCTGACCGAGAAAAAGCTTCTCGTGTGATTCAAGAAAACGCCGACGGACACACCAATTCATGAACCCTATTCATATTGTCGCCATCGTTGAAGGGCACGGTGAAGAAACTGCGCTTCCGGTCCTTATTCGAAAAATTGCCCGGGAAAACAACATTTATAATCAGCTTGTCATCAAGCCGGTATTCCGCATCCCGGCAACTCGTCTAAAAAAAGAGGGCGAACTTGAACGACAAGTTGAACTGGCGGCGCGATCTCTGCCATCAGAGAACGGTGCCATCTTGATACTTGTTGATTGCGACGGAGAGAATGATTGTCCGGCACAGGAAGGCCCAGCATTGCTTGCGCGCGCACAAGCCGCAAGAAAAGACAAACTTATTTCGGTCGTTCTGGCAAAAAAGGAGTTTGAATCGTGGTTTATCGCCGCCGCTTCTTCATTACGCGGAGTGAATCGATTATCTCAAACCATGCCGGAACCGGATGATCCTGAATCTATTCGCGGCGCCAAGGAATGGCTCAGTGGATTTATGCCGCAGGCATTTCCCTATGCAGCAACTATTGATCAAGAAAGGTTGACGATTCATTTTGATATGACTCTTGCGCGTAGAGCCGACTCATTCGACAAGTGTTATAGGGAAATTGTGAAGATGCTTCGATACCTAGCGGGATAACTTGCGATCATGGCTATCGACTACTATCTGGAAGAGGTCGCGTTCTGGGCCGAGGCAAAACAACGCCTCAACTCGAACGAAGAAACGGTCACGCACGCCGAGGTCTTGAGAAAACTCGGCCTTTCGCAATCTGCCTGCGGCCGGTCGTCGGCACTTTCATGACCATCGTCTCTATGGCTGGCCGGATTTAGGTTCCTCGGGTTCGGCAAAGAATCGAATGACGAGATAAATTGCGACATCTATTATAGGCATATCGATGATTGAGGCGGCCACCCCTATTCCGGCTGTAGAATTGCCACTACCTTCAGGTATAAATATAAGGGAAATGATATATAAAACGGAAAACAGGCCTGAATATAATCTAAACCGCCAGTCCTTCAAAATCCTTTTTCTTGCCATCGCAAACCAAATTATGATTAAAGGAATACCCAAGAGGAAAGAAAACAGGAAGAACAAACCATTCGCATACCATTCAGGAAAAAGGTAATGCACTAAATTGCAGATGATCATTCTCTTCTTTCCTTTATTGTGCGGTAAGCCGCAGTCCGGCGCTGTGGGCGGCGAACTCGGGGGCGTACATGCACTGCGCCGTGGCGAGCCCCGCCGAATAGTTCCCGGCGATGGTCACCGTGAGCCGGTATTCGAGCACATAGGTCCCCTTGACGGCGCGGTGGATGAAGAAATTGGTCGATACATCCTTGGTCACGCGGTAGTACCAGAGACCGTCGCGGTAGTCGGAACCCGACAGCACCTCGACCGGTTCGGTCCCCGCCGGACGGGCGTCCTTGAGGTGAAGGTATTCCATGTCGCGGTCAACCTTGAGGACGATCCGCACCGCGATCTTGTCGCCCACCGTGAGCGGTGTCTGCTCGGTGATCGGCTCCAACACCGCGCCACTGTCGGTCCGCTTCTCGCGCAGTATCTGCCGTTCCAGCGCGAGCGGCCCCTGTTTGTCGGCCGTTATCTTATCGAGGTTCTCGAAGTACTGCCAGTAGAGGGCGCCCCAGGCCGGGCCGGGGTTCGGGTTCTCCACCGTCACCTGCGCCATCGCCGGGGTCACCTCCTTTCCGGGCCACGCCGTCTTGAAGTAGCCGGTGCCGGCCTCGGGGGTCCGCTCCCCCTCGGCGGGACGGGCGAGCTTGCCTCCCACCGTCACCGTCGCGAGTTTCGAGGCCGACAGCCAGTCGGTCCCGCTGTGGAGAAGCGCGTAGACCGCGTCGGCGGTCGCCTTGGTGGTGCGCCAGTTCTGCACCTGTTTCATCTTGATGAGCCAGGTCTTCATCTTATCGGCGGAGCGGCCGTCCTTCGCCACCTCCTCGAACGCCTCGATGAGCGCCGCCTGCGTCTCTATCGGGAGCTGGTACCAGTAGTAGCCGCCCATATTCTCTTTCCAGTACATCCCGAGCTCATCTGAGTAGATCGCCCGCTCCTTGAGCGAGACGATCATCTTCGCGGCCGCCGCCGCATCGCCGAACCGGAACAGGGCCGTCGCGGTGAGCGCCGTCATGTAGGGCGTCTCTGCGAGCCAGTAGGTCGTCGCCTGCCCCTTCCAGTAGTTGAAGGCCGTCTTATGCTGTTCGGCGAACGGGATGTCGGTGAAGAAACTGCGGGTGTAGAGATAATGCCGCTCGATGTAGGAGATGTGCTCCTTGGTCATATCGACCTTGGCGCGCAGGAGTTCCTGATAGTCGCGTTCCATCTGCCGGTCGAGGTAGCCGACCGCCGCGCGGGTCATCCGGTCGATGTCGGGACCGGCCGCGACGCCGAGTTTCTTGAGCTTGCCAAGCCCCGCGGTGATGTGCTGGGTGATGTAGCGGTCCTCGGGCAGCCCCGGGAACCACGGCCAGCCGCCGCTCGATACCTGTAGCCGCCGCAGTTTGTCGAAGGCGCTTTTCAGTTCGCCCGCCATCCGGTTAAGATCGAACAGGAGCGCGATGCGCCGCTTGGAGGCCGCCTCGTCCTGCGCGTCGAGCACCCATGGCGTCTCCTGCAGGAGCGCCGACTTCAACTCTTCGTTCTTCATCAGGTTCGAGTCGAGCGCGGGCGTTCCCTTCCACTGCGCGAAGACCTTCTCTATCTTCGGGTTCTTCTTCACGATGTGGGTCGCGAGGCTGTTGGCATAGAAGCGCGAGAAGACCTGCTCGGCGCATTCGTAGGGGTATTCTATGAGGTAGGGCAGCGCCTGCACCGCGTACCACGCCGGGTTCGAGGTGAATTCGAGCGTGAGCCGGTGGTTGACCAGCGTCGGCGAGGCGTTGCTCTTCAGTTTCTCGAGCGTGAACGCCTTCTTCTCCCTGCCGTTCACCGGGAGCGGCATCGTCTCGGTGACGAGCATCCGGTCGGAAAGGATCGGCAGGATATTCTCCTCGCCGTCACCGGTATCGCCCGCCTTCGCGACGATGCGCCACACGACCGGATCGTCGCGCCGCGGCACCGTCACCTCCCACTTCACCGCGCCGCTCCTCTTTGCCGGGACAGTGAAGTCCGCATCCTTCTGCGCAAGGGCGAAGGTCGCGCCGACATCATTCATCGTCCGGGCGTCGAGCAGTTTCAGTTCGGCGCTCCCCGTCTGCACCGCGTCGGTCATGTTGCTGATCTTCGCCGAAAGGATGAGTCTGTCCCCTTCGCGCAGGAAGCGCGGCATATTGGGGGCGACCATCAGTTCCTTCTGCGTCTTCAGTTCGTTCTTCAGGATGACCGACTCCAGTTCTTTGGTGTGGGCGAGACCGATCATCTTCCAGGTCGTGAGCGCCTCGGGGACGGTGAACGACACGATCGTCTCCCCCTTCTCGTCGGTCATGAGTTGCGGATAGAAGAAGGCCGTTTCCTGCAGGTTCTTGCGTATCTGGACCGGTGGTGGCGCGGGCTTGAGGAGTTCCCCGGAGAGGTCCATATCGTCGAATTCATAGCGGCTCGCGCCGTTGGCCGCGTTCCTGCTGAACGTATTTATCTCGGGTTTCGCGACACGACCCTGCACCATTGGCGCTGCGGCGCCGGCGCTGTCGGTCGGCTTACTCTCCTCGTCGGCCGCCGTTTCGGTCATCGCCATCCGCATCGCGCCGGCGACCACGCCGCCGTAACCGCCGCCGCCGCGGCCGCGATAGCCGTAGCCGCCGAGGTACATGCCGAAGTAATGTATCGCGTCGCTGGTAAGCACCGGCCACGCGACATAGGTGTTCCAATCGCGTTCGAGCGGTTGGGCATAACGGATCTGCTGACTTTCGTTGGTCAGCCACTGGTACCGGTAGTAGTGCGTCGGGAAAAGAGAGAAGGCCCACTGGTGGGGAAGGAACGCATCGAGCGAGCCGTCGTAGAGCGTCGCCGCGAGTTCGGCCGCGACCGCCTCGCCTTTCGCCCCTTTGAGTTTGATGCGCCACTCCTCTTTCTCGCCCGGCTTGAGGGTGCTGCGGAACGAAAGGAACTCGTACGAGAGTTGTTTGTTCGTCCAGGGCACTGCGATGGTGCGCATCCCCATGAAACTACGGCCATGCTTGAGGAAGAGGTACCGGACCGCGATGTTGCCGCGGTCCGACTCGGTCACCGGGATGCGGACGACCTTCTGCGACCGGTCGAGCGCGAGGATCGTGCGCTCCTCCTTCTCGCCCCGCAGGATGTCGAGCACCACCGTCACCGCATCGGCGGCGCTCGCGAAGATGATCTCGGCCGTCTCGCCCGGTTCGTAGCTCTCCTTCACCACCGCGATATCGTCGTACCGGTTCCGGGCGTAAGCGCCGTCGCCGACCGCGCGGACCGGGACGATGCGCCGCGTCGTCACCGGCTGGCCGAACTTGTCCTGCGCGCTCACCTCGACCAGATAGTCGCCCGCGGGCCAATCTTTGTTGTCTATCGTCATCTTCTTCTCGGCGCCGGTGTCGAAGGGACGACGCAGATATTCCTTTTCCTTCGGGCGCGGAGCCCTCTCCTCATCGCCGTAAGGGTCGTGCGGGAACTGCTTCACGAAAGCCGTCTTGTCCAAGAGGGAACGGTCGGGCCGTTCGTAGAAAAGGCGCGGCCGCAACAGCCGCTCGGGATCGGCGAGCCGCGAAACGGTCACCTCTCCCTTCGACGGTTCGGGCTCGCCGCTCAGATTGGTCGTCGCGAGTTCCAGTTGGAACGGCGCGTTCACGAAACCCTGTGCCGCGCCGCCCACCGTTATCCGGAGCGCGCTGTAGGCCGCCTGCACGAAACGCTCGGCGGGGTGCGTCTCGCCGTTGAGATCGGTCACCTCGGCGTGAACGCGGTAGGAGAACAGCGGCTGCTCCTCCTTGGGCACCTGTGTGTCGGGCCGCGCGGTGAAGGATATCCGGTAGCGACCGTCGGGGCCGGTCGTCGTCTCCCCCTTGCCGATGATCGCCTTCTTGCCGTTCCAGAGGTCGTAGAACCAACTCCGGCCCCAGAGACCGAAGAAATAGGGGAACTGCACCTCGCGTTCGACATACCACTGCACCTTCGCGTCGCTGAGTGGCGCCCCCGCGTAGGAGATCGCCTTGCCTTCG
>JAKQHE010000011.1 GCA_029573155.1 bacterium | reverse complement strand
CGGCCGACCGCATCATCGCCCAGCCCGCGACGCTCACCGGCAGCATCGGGGTCATCATCGGCAAGATGTACACGCCGGACATGTGGAAAAAGATAGGGGTGACCTTCGACAGCGACCAGATCGGGAAGAACGCCCGGCTCTTTTCGTCGCTCACCAGACTCGACGCCGACCAGACGACGCTCCTGCGCCGGATGCTCGATTCCATATACGACACCTTCGTGAGCCGCGCCGCCGCCGGGCGCAAGAAGAACCCCGAGGAGATAGAGCCGTTCGCCAAGGGCCGCGTCTGGACCGGCGAGGACGCGCTCGCCCACGGGCTCGTCGACGAACTGGGCGGCTACACGGCGGCCTTCGCCGAGGCGCGGAAACGGCTCGGCCTCCAGCCGGGCGCCATGGTCTCGCTCAAGTTCTACCCGCCCGAACCTAACTTCTTCGACTACCTGCTCGACCGCGACAGCGACGACGAGGTCGCGGCGACGACCGGACTACTGACCGACCTGTCGGCGGGCGCCCGGAAACTGTTTTCTCTGCTGATGATGGTGGAAAAACTGGAACGGCGCGAGAACTTCGAACTTTCGACGGAACCGGTCGATATCCGCTAGTCGCTGTACCCGTTCAGATAACCGGTCACGACCTCTCTCATGGTCGGCTCGCGACCGAGATCCTCGTCGCCGAACACGAGATGCTCCGCAAGCACCGGGCCGATGATGAGCAACCCTTCGGCGTCTTCGGCGTACGGGACGACGCGGTGGGTCTGCCGCGCCTTTTCGAGACTGCCGCTGAACAGCAGTTTCCCTTCCTTGAGCACCACGAGCCGGTCGATGATCGGTTCCTGCTCGTAGAGTTCGGTCGAGGCGAGCAGCACCGTCGATCGGTGTTCGTCGGCGAATGACCGCAGGATCATGCAGAGGTTGTCGCGCTCTATCGGCGCGATATGCTGGAACGGCTCGTCGATAAGCAGTATCTGGGGGCGGCAGGCGAGCGCGCCGAGCGTGAGGAAGAGCGACCGGACGCCGAGCGGCATGTGGTCCACCCGCGAGAGCAGATCCCATGAGAACCGGGTGACGAACGAAGCGAACAGCGCGTCGTCGAACCGCGCATAGAGCAGTTTCCAGACCCGCAGGTAATCGTAACCGGTGAACCCGGTGAAGACATGGCGCTGGTCCCCGGTGAAGGCGACCGCGTCGCGGCGGAACGATCGGACGGGGCTGCCGTCGAGACGGATATACCCTTCGGAGGGCGGGAGTTCGCCGCAGGCCACGCGCATAAGCGTGGTCTTCCCCGC
The DNA here is from genome assembly GCA_029573155.1 of bacterium. Taxonomy (GTDB): domain Bacteria; phylum UBP6; class UBA1177; order UBA1177; family JAKLFG01; genus JAKLFG01. Next base: position 2,465 of record JAKQHE010000011.1, on the reverse strand, counting down.
GCCGTTCGGGCCGGTGACCGCGACGATCTCGCCGGGACCGGTCATGAAGGAGACCTCGGTGAGCCCGACCCGGTCATGGAAGCGTTTCGATACCTTTTCAACGATAAGCGTCATTGTCGTTTCACCACGATCTGGTAATGGGTGAAGGCCGCCGCAAGCAGGAGGAGCGCCACCAGACCTGAGTAGAGCAGGTCCTCCTGATAGAAGGGGCTGAAGGCGCGGAACGGGTGTTCGACCCTTAGTGTCGCTCCCGCCGTTATCTCGGTGAAGAGCGCGAGTATCGGGAGCGTGAGGGTATCACGTCCCGCGACCGCGCCGATGAGCGATATCGAGAAATAGGCGACGAAGAAGATAAGCATCGAGATGAGTTTTGACGCCCAGTCGGGATCGATCCCTATCGCGCCGCTGATGAGCGCGCCGAGGAGCATGAGCAGAAGACCGGTCCCGAACGAGCACCAGAAAAGTCCCGTGCGGGTGAAGGGGAGGGCGAGGTAGAGCGAGAGCCGGCGCGACTGCACATCTTTCGGCAGGAGCGAGGCGGCGAAGAAGAGGACCGCGAGGAACAGGAGGCCGCTCCTCGGCAGAAGGAAGAACAGGAAGAGGAGCGCGAGCGCCCATTTCCGCGTCAATTCTATCTGCAGGTACGCCTCAAAGGCACGGATCCTGCGGAGCATCGTCCCTTCGTTCATCCGAGCACCACCCTGACAAGGTCATGGAACCAGCGGTACGGGACCTCGATCTCGAGGCAACAGCCGATGAAGGTCACTATGGCCGCGATGGCGGAAAAGAGTATCCAGCGGCGCAGCGCGATGCCGGCCGATACGAGCGACAGGGCGCCGCAGGACGCGGCCGCCGGGCGCGGCAGGTCGATGAGCGGCAGGAGCGCGAACATGATCGCGAGCAGGAGCCATACGCTCCGGGCCGACGCGGGACCAGTGCCGGGAAACAGGATGTCGCGGTTGAGGGACTGCTTGCTCATTGCGAGAGCGTCGCTATCTCGTTATATGCGTCCTTGCGGTCGGGATGTTTCGGCGACATCTCCTTCACGATGTCGGCCGCCGTCCTGCCGTCGACATTCTTCGCGGCCCGGTCGGCGCCGCGCTCGACAAGCAGTTTCGCGACCGCCGCATTGCCGCGGAGCGCCGCTATCATGAGCGCCGTGTGGCCCCGCTTGTCGGCGACGGCGTGGTCGGCACCGGCGTTCAGGAGCGCCTCGACGACCTTGGGGAAGTTGCTCCACGACGCCCACATGAGCGCCGTCCAGCCGTCCTTGTCCTTGAGATTCGGGTCGGCGCTTTTCTCGAGAAGGAGTCTCGTCGCCTCGACCCGTTTCTCCTCGTTCTTCGCGACGAGCGCGCCATCCTTGAAGTTCACATAGGCGGCCCACATGAGCGGGGTGCGCCCCTGCTCATCGAGGTTGTTGACCCGTCCGCTTTCCGACTCGATGAGTTTCTTCATCTGGTCGATGTCGTTCTGGATGATGGCCGCGACGATCGGATCGGTCTTGACCCCCTGACCCTTGAGCGCGTTGAAACCGAAATAGCAGATGACGGCGAACACCGTGCTGAACGCCATCAGTATGAGGCCGTCCTTGATGATGGGCAGATATTGTTTCATCGTACGCCTCCCTCTAGTGAGCCGCTTCTTCGGCGGCGGGTTCTTCCTTCTTCCCGGCGCTGTCGGCGTCGGTCGGGTTCGAGGTGACCTTGTTGCGCCACAGCAGTATCGCGATGGGGCTTATCGCCGCGAGGATGAAGTAGATCATCCACATCCATTCGGGGCTCTGCATGTACTCGACATTGCCGGTATCTATCTTGGCGCGGATGCCGTCATAGGCATAACTCGATATCAGCATCCCGCTCACGAAGCCGTTGATGGGGCGCGCGATGAACATCGGGAGCGCCGACAGCCCCATGTAGGAGGCGACCTTGTCCTTCGGCGCGACCGAGGCGACATACTCGACGAAACGCGGCGAGAATATCAGTTCGCCGATCGCGAAGACGAATATCTGCGCAACAATGATGAAGAGATAGGCCTGATTGAGGTTCTGTATCCCCGGAATGGCCAGTATCCACTCTCCCGGCACGGCGAGGAACAGGAGCGAGAGCGCCGATATCGTCATGCCGACGACCAGCAGTTTCACGATGTTGAATTTGTTGATGATCGGGATGAAGAGTATCAGGCCGACCACGATGATGATCGGGTTGAAGGAGTTCACCAGCCCGAGTTCGAAATCGTTGTAGAGGGTGCGGATGTAGTATTTGGGCATGACCATCGTCTGGTGGGTGAATACGAGCCGGACGCCGAGCGTCAGCACGAGGAAGAGCACCAGTTTCTGGAACGCGCTCTCTTTCCACACCTCGGCGAATATCTGGAGCGGCGTCTTCTGCGGGGTCCCCGATTTCTCGGCGGCGGTCGCGTCGTCGTGCTTGTTCGATATCATCCATGCGCAGATAAAGCAGATG
>JAKQHE010000232.1 GCA_029573155.1 bacterium | reverse complement strand
CAGGATGACGCCGATGGCGTTCTCCCGTGCGGCCGAGGCGACCGACCGGAACAGGACATCGATCGAGGGACGGTGGCGGTTCACCCGCGGGCCGTCCTTGCTGATGATCGTATATCCCGCCGGGCCACGCTCCACGATAAGGTGCCGGCCGCCCTCGGCGACGACCACCTCGCCCGGTTTCAGTTCATGACCGTGTCGCGCCTCGCTGACGGAGAAATCGAACAGCGAGTTCAGCCGTTCGGCGAAGGATCGCGAGAAAAGAGGCGGGATATGCTGAACGATGAGTATGGGGGGCATGCGGTGCGGCGAGAGGCGCCGCAGGAGTTGTTCGATGGCGACGGTGCCGCCGGTCGATGCGCCGATAGCGATGAGCGGTCGCAGATCGGTGATGCGTGTCGCAGACTGGACGAGCCCCATCTCACTCGGGTCGAGCGGCGGTTCGGGCGCTATGGTCATGCGGCTGCGGAGCCGGTGCCGCTCGAGCCACGAGCGAGGGACGCCCGCCGCGGCACGTATCTTTTCGAGTATCTCCTCCGACAGGGACTCGATGTCCGATCCCTCCCCCTTGTTCGGTTTGCCGATGTAGTCGACGGCGCCGAGTTCCAGCGCCCGCATGGTCGCCGCCGCGTGTTCCTGCGTGAGCGAACTTATCATGATGACCGGCACCGGAACAGCCCGCATGAGTTTGTCGAGAAAGGTAAGCCCGTCCATGCGCGGCATCTCGATGTCGAGTGTTATGACATCGGGCATCGCGCGGCGCATGCATTCGCGCGCCTCGTAAGCGTCGGCAGCCGAGCCGATGACCTGCATGTCGGGGGCCGAGGCGACGATATCCTCGATGGCGCGGCGGGCGGTCGCCGAGTCGTCTATCACGAGGACCTTTATCTTTTCGTTGCGTACTTCCATCATGTCATTTGTCGAACAGCGTGATGCTGCCGCTCATTTCCTCTTTTTTCTTGCGCAATATCTTCGCCTTGTAGCGGTTCTCCTCATCGATGTACTGGGAGGTGCTTTCGGGCGAGAGTTTCTTCACAAGGACGCGCCCGGTCCCTTCGCCGAGGAAGATGACCTTCCGTCCGGTGGTGCCGCCGATGTCGGAGGCGGCGAGCCGTATCTCCTCGAAGGCGAGATAGGTCTGGGTGAACGATATGTTCGCGTCGGGTATGTTGCCGTCGCTCCGGCGGAAATTGAGCACATGAGCGCCGCCGAATATCTTGGCGACGAGGCTCTCGCGCCGGGCGCCGCGCTTCATCATCTCGTTGATGAGACTCTCCATCGCGAACATGCCGTACCGGCCGCTCCTGCTTTGGTAGATCTCCTCGTTGCGGAAGTCGCCGGGAAGCATGAAATGATTCATGCCGCGGACGGTCGATCCGGTGTCGAGCAGGCAGACCGCGACGCAGGAACCGAGCACGGTGGCGATACCCTCATCGGGCGCATCGGTGACATAGAACTCGCCGGGCTGTATGATGACGATCTCTTTCCCGAGTTTGCGGTTGAACGAGCGGTACACGGTCAATCCTTCCGGTAAACGGTGTTCTTTATGTAGGTCAGTCCGGGGACCATATCGAAGAGGGTCTCGCTGTGCCCGATGATGAAAAAGCCGTCGCGCACCAGATAGCCGGCCAGGCGGCTGAGCACCTGCAGTTTGGTCTCATTGTTGAAATAGATGACGACGTTCCGGCAGAAGATGACATCGAACAGCGAGGAGACCGGATACTGTTCGGCGACGAAATTTATCTGGCGGAAGGTGACCATCTCGCGGAGGTTCTCCTTGACCTTGTAGAGTCCGGTGCTCTCCCCCTTGCCGCGCAGGAAATACCGGTGTTGCATGTCTTCAGGGATGAGCCGTATCTGCCGTTCCTCGTAGACGCCGTTGCGGGCGACATCGAGCACATGGGTGTCGATGTCGGTCGCCAGTACCCTCACGCGGATCCCGTGCGGATCGACCAGATGACGGTGCAGGACCATGGCGATGGTGTAGGGCTCCTCGCCGGTGGAGCAGCCGGCCGACCAGACCGCCACCTCGCGGCGACCGCTCCGGACGCACGCCGGGACGAACTGGTCGCGCAGGAAATCGAAATGGTGGGTCTCGCGGAAGAAGTCGGTCTTGTTGGTCGTGATGGAGTTTATGAAGTTCTGTATCTCGCTCTGACCCTCGGGCGATATGACAAAATGGTAATAGTCGCCGAAGGTCGAGAGATTGAGCGCCCGCAGTCGTCGGGAGAAGCGTGACACCACGAGTTCCCGTTTGGCGTCGGATAAACTGATGCCGGCGGTATCGAACACCAGCCGCCGGAGTTTGTTGAACTCCTCGTCGGTGAGAACGAATTTCTTGATCTCAAGCATCGCTATCTCGACAGCATCCGTTCGATGTCCAGTACGATGAGGAAGGCGCCGGTCCGTTGGTCTTTCCCTATGAAGCGCACATATTCGGCGGTGGTACGGCGGCCGAGGAGCGGCTTGGCCTGCTTGTCCTCCGGCTCCAGCGTCACGACATCGCTGATCGCGTCGACCACACAGCCGGTCTTCTTCCCGGCGATGTCGAGTATGATGATGACCGTTTTCCGGTCGAAGGGCCGGGGGGGCATGCCGAGCAGACGGCGCAGGTCGAAGAGCGGAAGCACATTGCCGCGCAGGTTGATGACACCGAGAAGGTGCGGCGGCTGGTTGGGAAGGCGTGAGAATGGCAGGGTCTCCTTGATGTCATGGACGAGGAATATCGGGACGGCGTACAGTTCCTGCTCGATGAAGAAGGTCACGAAGTCGGCGCAGTCGTCCCACGGCGAGGCGCCGGCGGTGTCCGGCTGTTGTTCGGTAATCGTGCTTTCGGTCTCGACGGCAACGGGCCTGTCCGGGTTCTTCGGATTGGTCGCGGCGCGGCGTTCCGGGCGGGGAGCCGGCTCAGGAGGCAGGTCCGCCGCCGCCTTGGCGAGTTGCGTCCGGTCGACCTTGCTGATGTCCACCTCGGTGGCGAGGGACGAGAGCGTTTCGCGGATCGCCTTTTCGCCGATCAGCGTGTGATAGAGGAAATGGGTCCGGTCGGGGGTGTCGGGATCGCCCGTTATGGTGACCGTGTCGATGATCTCGCCCGTCGAGCCGAGTACGGACGACGCCTCCATGGCTATCTTCCGGCGCTCGTCCAGCGATCCGTCGAGCATCGTCGTGACGATGAAGAAGTTCCCTTTGCGGGTCTTCCGTTCGAGCGCGTAGGCCGATACCCGGAAGGGGAGACCGTGCAACAGATCTCCCGGCGACACCACGCGGGCGGCGCTCTCCCGGGTGCGGTCGGCTATGCGCGCCGAGGTCGCGGTCTCGAGCGCGACGGCGAGGCGTTCACCCTCCTCGTCATCGGTGCCGGGGGTCTGACCGGCGAGTATCTTCTTGATGTGATCGAGCGTCTCGAAGGCGGCCG
>JAKQHE010000206.1 GCA_029573155.1 bacterium | reverse complement strand
GCTCTTCCGATCTTCTCTCGAAACGGTCGGCGGGGATATCGCCGTTTCCTACAATCCCTTCCTCGCCGACATGACCTTCCCGGTACTCACCGCGCTCGGCGGCGATCTTCATGTCGAAGAGAATCCGACGCTCCCCTCGTGTCAGGCGGAGGAATTGAGCGACCGGCTGGCAGGGGGATACGGCTGGGAAGGGCTTGCCGTGATACGGGGGAACGACCCTGCCGGGGTTTGTCGCTAAAGACCCTTTCTTTTCCTTGAAAAAGTCACGCGGGCATGCTACCATACCCCGAATTTTCGGTCTGTATCGGGAGCGGGAATCATGAAAAGGATAGTAAGCCTCCTCGTCGTCGCCTTGGCCTTTTTCGCCGTCGCCTGCGACGCGCTGTCGACCCGGCCCGGGTCGTTCGTCGTGGTCTTCCAGTGGGAGACGGGACACGAGCCGGACACTACGGCTAAAGATTACTATCTCTGGGCCTACTATCAGGAATGGAAAGGGGGCGACGGCAAGACCTTCCCCGCCGACATAGAGACGAACGCGAAATCGCTCAACGAGGCGGGACCGGTGAAACTGGCGAGCGGCGCGACGCTCGACTTCTCGGAACTGACCTACGGCGATAACCGGTTCGTGCGGGCGGCGATATGGGACAACGAACAGCGGACCGGCGACCCGCTCTACATCGGCATATCGGAACTGTTCTCCTTCAAGGCGACCGATCATGACAAGGTGGTCGCGGTCAACATGAAACTGCAGGCGAACGCCGGCGTGGACGAGACCGGCGAAGGGGGTAGTTTCGCGATCGAAGTACGGCACAACGGCGTCGTCGCAACGCGAGTGGCCGAGTCGACCGTGACCCTGCGATTCACGGTGAAGAACGCCGACACCGTCGTCATCGCCAATGACCTCACCTTCGAAAAGGGCCTGGCGACTCTGAAACTGGCTGACCTCACGCAGATAGACGAAACGACCTACGAATACGGCCCGTGGGACATCACCATCGGCTGGGAAGGGCTCGGCGACACCATCTATGCGATCTTCGGCAAATCACGCAACACGCTGGGGTACGAGAGCGCCCCTCAACGGGCCGATGTCTACCTCGACACCACCGCACCGACACCCAGCGTTACGCCGTTCCCCGAGGTGGCCAAACTGGGAGACACCATCGAGGTGCGTTTTTCGTTCGACGAAGAGGTACCGGCGGAGAATCTGGAACTGAATTGGCGTTGGCTGGAGTTCACGCTCGTCGAGAACAAGGCCGATAAGAGTTATACCTTCTCCCATACAGTGACGGCGGACGATCCCGAAAGCGTGGCCGATTTCCACCTCCGGGCGACCGATACGGTCGGCAACGCGACCGACCATCTGCCGATCGGTTCGCTTGAGATAGACCGGACACCGCCGTGGGTCGAGGGCGCCCTTATCGATACGACCGACGACAAAGAGGCGCTGAAGAGCGGCGATGTGCTGACCGTCTCATTCACCGCGAGCGAGGAACTTTCCGCCGACCCCCTTCTGAAAATAGACGATCGTACCTTTACGCTTGACACCAAGAGCGAGAACGATCTCACCTACACCTATACCTACACCGTCGTCGACAATGACATATCCGGCATCAAGACGATAACCGCATCCCTGCGTGACCCGGCAGGGAACGACGCGACCGTGGGACTGGGCTTCGCGACCTTCGATCTCACCGCGCCGACCCTCCTCGGCATCGCCGTTTCCCCGGGCGGCACACCGGGCCGGGCTGGGACCGGCGGCAAGATATCGGTGGTCTTCACCGCCAGCGAGCCGCTGACGACGACCACCTTCGATAACGACGGACTTGTCTTCGAGAATTCGGTGTCGCTCGACGGACTCACCCACACCTACACCTACGGCGTGACCGACCGACGAGGAACGGACCTACGATTTCTCGGTGAGCGGCTACGACGCGGCCGGCAACGAACTGACAACGATGCCGCTCGGCAGCGTCATGATAGATGTCAAACCTCCCGATGTCTCCACCTATGACCTCTCGCATACCCATGTCCGGCTTGGCGAGCAGTTCACGCTCTCATTCACGGTGACCGAGGAACTGGTGTCGGCCCCGGTGGTGCTTGTCGGCGCCAAGAACATATCAGACGAATGTGTAGCCGATGGGCTCGACTACACCTGCGCGCACACGGCGACCACCGATGAAGGCGACGGCGTGAAACAGCTTGCCCTGCAGTTGACGGACCTCGCCGGCAACAATACCAATCGGACGCTGAAAGACACGGCCGATCAATATGTGACCATCAATTACGATGTCACGGCTCCCACCGTCGTGAACCCGGTCGTCGCACCCGAGAAGGCGAATCTCGGGGCCACGGTCGATGTCCGCTTCTCCTTCACCGAGGATGTGACGGGCGTGACCATCGACTGGGGCCTTCTTGACGGATTGTTCACCCGCGACCCGAGCAACGAGGGCAACGCTCGTCTGTTCATCTACAAGCGACAGATAACCGACACCGATCCGCAAGGGGAATTCGCGATAACGGTGACCGCGGCGACCGATCTGGCGGGCAACCCGATAACGGCGGCGATACCGATAGGTTCGCTCGAGATAGATCGGAAAGCTCCCGAGGCAAAGATGCCTGCCGTCGCGGTGAACGGCGACACCGGTAAGACGCTTGCGAAGGAGGGTGACACCGTCACCGTCTCCTTCACCGTGGAGGAGGAGATACAGGAATACAAGGTTCGCATCGGGCTCATACCCGTCTCTGCCTGCACCTTCGATGACGATGAACAGCGGTACACCTGCACCCATACCGTTCAAGAAAGCGACGCCGAAGGGACGAAAGATGTCACCGTGGAACTGAAGGACCTGGCCGGCAATGCCGACACCTACCCGCTCGGACAGGTCTCCTTCGACATGACCGAAGCGGAACTTGCCAACGCCATCATACTACCGACGAAAAGCAATAAGGCGACCGTGAAGGTCGAGGTCAAGTTCTCCTTCACCGAAGAGGTCGTCATGACGGCGCTCGCCGACGGCGGGCTCGGCCTTTCCGGCGCTGACTGTCCCCTGAACGGCGATCCGCGGCGCGACTTCATCTGTGATCACGCCTTTGATATCGACGACACGCAGGTGAACGATTATCCCGTCACCGTTTCGGCGAACGACCTCGCCGGCAACCCATCGATCGACCTTGTCGTAGGCACCGTGTCGGTAGACCGCGCGATACCGTCGCTTCTCGCGCAGGATGTCGCGCCGACGACGCTGAAACTAGGCGACCAGTTCACCATATCCTTCACCTCATCGGAAACGCTCGAGGGCGATCCCATCGTGAAGGTGGGCTCTTTGCAACTCGGCGCACCGACCACCCATGACGGGAACGATTACACCTATACCCATACCGCCGGAGCGGGTGAGGGAGACGGCGACAAACTGATCGCGGTGACCCTCACCGATCCGGCGGGCAACGGTCGGACGGTCGATCTGACCAAGACGGTGACCTACGACACCACCGCTCCGACGGTGCTCAACCCGACCGTATCGCCCGAAACGGCCAACCGCCAGACCGAGACGATCGATGTCCGGTTCAGCTTTCCCGAAGATGTCGAGGCGGTGACGCTCACCGGTCTCAAACTTTCCGGCGATGTCGACGCCCCCGCATCCGCCGATTTCACCTGCGTCGAACAGGGAAGCGCGAAGAGTTGGAAATGTTCCGTGTCGCTCGTACTGATCTCGTGGGAGATAGCCGAATACGAGTTGTGGGTCAACGGTCGTGATCTTGCCGGGAACTACATCAACCCGGCCGACGAGACGAACGGGCAGACTCTCGGGCTGAACGCCGTCATCGACCGGAAACGGCCGGTGATATCGGGAGAGACGGTCACCCAGTGCACAGGGATCGATTGCAACACCGCTAAAACGGTATCGAAGGCGGGCGATGCGGTCCGCGTTTCCTTCGAGATAGACGAAACGCCCCTTGCAGAGCCGGTGGTGGGTATCGCGGGCCGTCTCGCGACCGCTTGTCCCGGTCCGAAGACCTACAACTACTGCATCGTCGTCCAATCGGATGACGGTGACGGAGAAAAAGATATTCGGATAGAGACCGCCGACGCGGCGGGCAACATCGCCGTCAAAACGCTTGCCGTCAAGCCGCTCTTCGATGTGACCGCCCCGAAGGTCACCAACCCGGTCATATCGCCGAACCCGGCGGCCGCGACGAGTGTCGCCTCGCTCTCGTTCAGCTTCAGCGAACCGATACCCGTCGCGCAGATGAGCGTCACCTCGACCTCAGGTCAGGCGACCCCGTTCTCCTGTTCCTCGAGCGACGACATCAGTTATCTCTGCACCCGCGCCGTGGCCCCGGCGGACGGTTCCGGGTACACCATCGTCGTGAACGCCGCCGACACGGCGGGCAATGAACTGAACGATCACAACGCCGGCACGCTCACCATCGACCGCGACATGCCGGGCGTTGTTCTGACGCAGGCGACCCCGACGACGATCAACCTGTCGGTGAACGCCCTGACGATCCAGTTCGAAGTTAACGAAACACCTGCCGCCGACCCGATACTCCGCATCGGCGCCGACACCATCGCTACGATCCCGGTCATCGAGGATATCACCCCCGGCAAGCGCTACACCTACACCATTCCCATAACACACAGCGAATCGGAAGGGGTCAAGAAAGCGACCGCCGAGGTGTACGATGCGGCGGGCAATCATTATTACGCCGAACTGACCTACGCGCTCGGCGGATCGCCCGACCTCATCTACGACTTCACTCTACCGCGCGTCATCACGCGCAATGCAAATCCCGAACGGGCCAATGTCACCACACAAGGGATACAGGTGCTCACCTCTTTCAGCGAACCGGTCCAGAAACCGGCCATCGCCACCGTGCAGGTGCAGAAACGGGTCGGCGCCAACTGGGTGACCCAGTCAGGCATGGCCTCCCGCGCCACGGTCGAGGACCGTCCCGTCGGTTACACCCATGCCCTCTACTTCAGTCTGCTCGACATGCTCATAAGCAACGATGGCGAATACCGTATCCATATGCAGGTGACCGACGAGAACGGCAACACGGCAGTCACGCAGGGCGGCGATCTGCTGAACCTCGGTGAGTTCCGTATAGATATGACCCTGCCGCTCATTGATGCCACCGCCTCGGTCGCCGCGATCTGCACCGAGCCGACCGACCTGAACCCGGGCGAGACCGATTACTGTTCGCGTCCCGGTCATATCGATAAGACCAAGGCAAAGGCAGGCGATACCATCTACTACAAATTGGTATTCGACCGGAGCGATCCCTACTACGAATTCGACGATATCGTCGACGTCTGGCCGACCGTCGAGGTGTCGGGATTGGGCGCCATGGCTCAACTTTCGCAGATAACCTTTGCGGGCGACACCGCCCCCTACACCTTCATTTATCGTCGCAAGATCACTCTCACCGACACCGAGGACATCAGCAGTTACGCGCTCATCTCCATGGAGGACACGGCGGGGAACACCTACCGCAAACTGAGCGACGACCTCGTCCGGACCGATGTGACCAAACCGACACTCGTCGCCTACAGCACGACGCCGTCCCATGCGAAAGTGGGTACCGAGATCGTGGTGAACTTCACCCTTTCCGAGCCGGTCGCAAGCGTTTCGTTCAACGGTGCGGGACTGGCCTTCGCTGGTGGTTGCACCACGACCGACAACATCAGCTACCGGTGCACCCATACCGTGACAACGGGCGACACCGAGGGGACAAAGAACTTCAGCGCGACCGCGACCGATCAGACCGGCAACACCAGCGCGACGCTCACGCTGGGCAGTACGGTGATCGACAAGACCGATCCGGCGGTCACGATCACTTCCTTCCTGATTTCAACGGTAACAACGGTCAACGCCATGCCTGCCGTTTCACACCACCAACCCGACATAGGGGTCAGTTTCCAGATAACACCCGTCTCCCAGTTCGTCGGTTACCCGGTCGTGCGATTCGGCGGTGCGGAAATGAGCGGACTTTCCTGCACCGGCACCACGACCTACACCTGTTCCGGCACCTATACCGTTCCCTCGGGCGAGACGACCGAAGGGGTCAAGTCGGTCACCGTGACCGTGACCGATGCCGCCGGCAATGTCACGACCCAGACGCCGAGCTCGGTCCTCTACGACTTCACCGGACCGCGGCTCGTCAGCGCGCTATTCGAGCGGACGCCGAACTTCGCACCGTCCCGGGACGGCGCGACCATGATACAGCACTACAGCATCCGCGATCCCTACACCAACGAGTTTGTGACCGCCTCTCTCACCCTTTATGCCGATGAGCCGCTGGCCGAAGGACCGACGCTGAACGGGTTCAATCTCGGTACCGCGACGGTGAACTATGACGAGGTCTACTACACCCGGGCGCTTTCCGATTCCGACGCCGAAGGACTTTATGAGATACAGGTCGTCTGGTCCGACTGGCTCGGGAACAGCGTGACCCGTCCGATCGTGTGGCGGCTGGCGATCGACAAGAGCGAGCCGGCATCCATCGACGGTGAAAAGGTGACCTTTACCCGTAAGCCATGGGGCACCGACGAGAGTGGCGGATTACCCTCGTTCTCCCTCGCGGCCGGCATCGGCACGGTCATCGACACCGGTATCGAGATGATACAGGCGATAGCACCGAATGGGCTGTTGGTGGGGACGGCTACACGACAGGGCGATGGCTCATTCTCCATTGACGAACTGACCACGAGCGATGTGCCCGTCATCTATCTCAACCCGGTGAAAAAGACCGGCATGCGGATCGCCTATGCCCCCGCCGATCCCGGCGCGACGCTGGAGCCGGCGCGCCATGTCAACTGGCACGCCACGCTCAATGGCAAGGTGCCGTACAGCATGCTGGAAAACCCCCTCGTGATGGTGAAGACACGCCGCTTCATGCCGCATCTCGATCAGGGCGACGAGGAACCGACCGCCTCGGAACTACAAGGGGTCATGTCGAACGACGGCACATCCTTCTCCCATACCAGCGGCTACAGTTGGCAACGGATGGATGAGGGGAATCATCCGTTGTGGCGGATGGGCCAGCAGTTGCTCAGTGAAATGGTACTCGACCCCAACACCGGCACCGTGTATTCGATCGGTGGGTGGTACTGGACCGGGGCGGCACCGGGATACGGCAATCCCACAGAGTACATCGACAACCTCTATACCTATGATCTGACCACCGACCGCGCGAACGACCCGGATCCGAACGGCAACAAGCCGCCGGCGCAGGCACATCATGGTACGCTCTACGACGACATAAACGATGTGCTGGTCGTCTTCGGTGGTAAACTCTACGGCCCGACGAACGATCTCTATTTCTATTACCCGGAGGTTAATCGCTGGTATCTCATCGAGCCGACCGGGACCCTGCCCTCGGCCCGGAATCACATGGGGATCGCGCACGACAGGAAACGGGACCGCTACATCATCTGGGGCGGCTCCCCCGACAACGGTACATCGGGCCTCCTTGCCGACATGTGGGAATACGACCGCGTCGCGAACGAGTGGTCCGAGGTGACGCAGAACGGTACGATACCCTCGGTCCGTCGCGGCGCAAAGATGGTGTACGATTCCCGACGACACCGCCTGTTGCTGTTCGGCGGCCAGACAACCTCGAACACGCTCCTGAACGATCTCTACGAATTCGACATCGACTCGGCCACTTGGTACACCCTGAGTCCGACCGGAACCGATGTGCCGCTCGCACAGATGGGCGCGCAGGGGGCATACGACGGCAGATATCAGAAATTCTATATCTTCGGGGGCACAAACGACTCTGCGCCAACGGAGGGCGATGTCAAACAGCATGTATATGCCTACGACATCCCACGGAACGAGTGGTCCCGGATAGCCACGACCACGGGCAAGATCCGCATGGTCTACGATCCGACTAATTCCCGACTGGTGCTTATCGGTCGTCACTACGAGGACATGACCTATCTCTATCAGCGCCAGACCGTTTCTCTGCCCGGCGGCACATCAACAACCTTCACCTACGGCACGAACACCCCATCGGCGCGCTATGGATCGACCGTCGTGTACGACAAGAACGGGAATCGCACTTTTATGTACGGCGGCGCCAATGCGGACGGATCGCTGAACGAACTGTGGCAGTACGACCATGCGTCGAACCAGTGGACCCAACTGACAAACAGCGGGTGGCCGGGACTGACGGCCCGCGTATTCGCCGCAGGCACCTTCGACCTGAACCGCAACTCGATACTGATCCACGGCGGCATGCAGAATTACTACGGCGGCACCTACTACAGCGATTTCGTGGAATATACCCTCTCGACGGGGGGCTGGAACCCACGGACACCGACCGGCACCGGTCCCGGCGCCCGCGCTGAACACGCCATGGCCTACGACGAGGTATCGGGGAGGACTTACATCTTCGGCGGTTCGGATGCCGTCACCTTCTACTGGAATCCCGGGAATCCCGGCTCGTGGAGCCAGATCGCGGCGCCGGCAGGGCTTGCGGCCCGTACCAAACATGCCTTTGTGTACGCCCACAACGCGACCACGGCGAACCGCAGGATACTCATGTACGGCGGCTCCCCCGACACACAGGTATGGGCGCTTTCACCGGCGACCAACACATGGTCCCAACTCGACAATGAGGTTCCGGAGGTCGGTATCAAAACCTCCCACGGGATGGCCTATGACCGCGACCGCGGTCGCGCACTGCTGTTCGGCGGAGGATATACGGCGGACCTGTGGGAATTCCTGCCGAACACCACTTGGAACGACCACTCCTACATGGACGGCGATCCGAGTTCCCGCAACTATGCGCGCATGGTCTACAGCCCCACCGACAAGGCGGCGATGGTCTTTCACGGTAACGAAGGCTATTACACCTCGACAGTGGTAGGCGACTGGTTCCGGCTCGATACCGGGTACAACTCGCGGGCGGCCCTCGTTGTATCAACACCCTTATCGATACTGGGATTGCCCGAACAGGCGACCATCGACCGTATCGTCGTGGCGGCCGACTCGGGTGGTCGCGGATACCACACCGACTGTTCGACCGCGATATACGGCGCGACATTGCACGGCTGGCATCACAGCGGCTGGCGTAGCCTTGCGGCGAACACATCATCCTCTTCGGGACTCCTCTCGGTCTCCATCACCGACAACGAGGTGCTCCGGTCGATGACCCGCAATCGCGACAATCAGTTATACCTCGCCCTGACGCCGACCGCCCCCGCCCGGTGCGGCAGTTCGCCGGGACAGGTGACCGTCGATTACCTCGAGACGGTCATCTCCTATCGCATCGGCGAGCCGACCGTCACGGCGTTCGACAAGATGGATTACTATATCTCGACCTCCACCATTTCCACCGGTTGGCAGGGGGCCCGTAATGCCTGTCTCGATCGCGGTATGGATCTGGTCGTCATCAACTCCGAGGCCGAACAGCAGTTCCTCGCGACCTTGAGCGGTTATTCATCCTCTGCTTACTACTGGATCGGGCTCAACGACAACCTTAAAGCCGACGACTGGCGCTGGGTCTCGGGCGACCTCATCTGGAAAGGCAACTACTCCTCTGGCAGAGCCTTCGACGGTAGTTTCAACTACTGGTATAGTGCCTCCTACCCCTCTTCTTCGACATCGAATTGCGCGAATTTCGGGGCAAGCTCCTATTCGGGAGAATGGTACAACACCTCCTGCACCTCCACGCTACGGCGTTACATATGTGAAAAACCGCGCAACAAGTTCCACCATCAGTTCGATGCTACGGCCCTCGATCGGGGAACGGCCGAGGCCGCTTGTATCGATATCGGCGGTCACCTCTCGATACTCGACAACGAACTGGACCAGATGTCGATAGAAAAGTACCAGACGACCAACCAGAATTACTGGATCGGGCTGGACGATCTGACGACCGAGGGAACCTTTGTCTGGGAGAACGGCGTCACCGCATGGTCGGGCACCGTGAGCGGGCTTCCCTACGGATATACCAACTGGTCTGACGCACAGCCCGACGGGAACGGGGATGGAGTGATCGCAAGCGGTACTGATAATTTCCGTTGGGGAGATGTCGACGAGACGGGCACCAACTACTACACCTGCGAGATGACCGATACCAACTGCGCCCGCAACAACGGTTTCTGCGATGACCGGGACGACTGCTGTTCCGGAACCTGCCATATGGCGAGCGTCACCTGTGTCGCCTGCATCAACACCGAAGAGACCTCCTGCACCACCTCGGCCGGTTGCTGTAACGCGCTCGACACCTGTTCTAGCGGGAAGTGTTGTCGTAACACCGGCGTCTCCTGTACCTCGGCGAGCCAGTGCTGTTCGACCAGTCATCTGTGCCAAGGGGGTCTCTGTTGTTATAAAACCGGCGCTCGTTGTACCGTTAATTCACAGTGTTGCAGCGGGCTCTGTAGCGGGGTCTTCCCGAAATACTGTCAGTAGCCAACGCCACGCATCTCCGCCTTCTCATATCACATCTGCGAGTTCTAAAGAGCCTCGGCGATGAGATCCACGCCGTCGCGGGCGACGATGCGCGCCGGAAGAAGGTCACCGGGTCGTTCGCGGTCGATGTTGGTGAGTATCGTGATGCCGTCTATCTCCGGCGCCTGTTGAAGCGCCCGCCCCGTCGCGAGGCAACTGTCCGCGTCGAACCCCTCGTACAGCACCGTGGTGCGCATACCGACGAACCGGTCGAGCCGCCGTTCCATCGCCGTCTCCGCCGTTTTTCGTAGAAGTGCGGTCCGCTCCTCGATGACGCGCCGCGGGAGCGACCGCAGGCGTCCCGCCGGGGTCCCCTGCTCCTTCGAATAGCCGAACACGCCGACATAGTCGAACGGCGCATCGGCCGTGAACCGTTGCATCTCGTCGAACTCCCGCGCCGTCTCGCCCGGGAAGCCGGCGATGAGCGTGGTCCGCAGGATGGCCCGTTCGCCGAACCGCGCGAGGACTGAGTCCGTCACCCGTTCGATGTCGGCGCGCCGGTAGCGGCGCCCCATCGCTGCGAGCACGCGGTCGGCGACATGCTGGAGCGGTATCTCGAAATACGGGATCACCTTCTCCCCGCCGAATGCGTCAAGAAGCCGGCCGTCGATGCCGGACGGGTAGAGGTAGAGTGATCGGATGAGGAACTCGCCCGGCAGACGGTTCAATCTTCTCAGAAGCGTGGCGAGGTCCGTATCGTGGTCACGACCGTAGGCGGTGGTATCCTGCGCGATGAGGACGATCTCCCGGACGCCCCCGTCGATGAGCCGCCGCGCCTCCTCGAGTATGTCGCGCGGCGACCGTTCACGGTAGACGCCGCGGATGAGCGGGATGGCGCAGTAGGCACACCGGTTATCGCACCCGTCGGCTATCTTGAGGTAGGCGGTGTGCGGCGACAGCGTGGCGACCCGCTCCTGTCGCGCCGTCATGAGGAACTCGGGCGCCGCTATGCGCCGGGACGCGCCGCGCTTTTCCCTGACCAGTTCTGCGACACGCGGTATGTCGTTCAGTCCGAGCACGATATCGGCCTCGACGAGACTCTTCGCGATATCGGGGACCAGCTGGGGCAGACAACCGGCCACGGCAAGCCGCGCACCTTTACTGCGTCGCCGGTGCAGATCGAAGAACCGCTCTATGGTCTCGCGTCGGGCATCCTCGACAAAGGCGCAGGTGTTGAGGATGATGAGATCGGCGCGCGCCGGGTCGTCGATGACCTCCCAGCCGTCGGCGATGAGCGCCGCGAGCATCACCTCGCTGTCGACGCGATTCTTAGGACAGCCGAGCGATTCGAGGTAGAGGCGGTTGTTCTTCACGGGATCAGTATTTCTTGAGCCGCGCCTCGGACACGAGATAGGCGCCGCTCTCGTCGCGACCCTCGATGCGCAGATAGAGGAGCGACCCCTGTCGGACGACGAGCAGATCGGCCTTGCGACGATTCTCCTCGCT
>JAKQHE010000202.1 GCA_029573155.1 bacterium | reverse complement strand
GTTACCTCGCGGAGCGGGGCGAGACGCTCGACGAGGTCCTGCGCGACGCCGGGATTCACGAAGTTCGCCGACCCGACCTGTACGGCGCGCGCGCCGACGATGAGGAAGTCGAGCACATCGCCGAGCGTCGCGATGCCGCCGATGCCGATGACCGGGATCTTCACCGCTTTGGCCGTCTGCCACACCATGCGCAGGGCGACCGGCTTTATCGCCGGGCCCGACAGGCCGCCGATCTTGTTGCCGAGCGTGAAGCGGCGGGTGCGGCGGTCCACCGCGGCGCCGATGAGCGTATTGATGAGCGACACGGCGTCGGCACCGCCCGCCTCGGCGGCGCGCGCGGTCACGGTGATGTCGGCGACATTGGGCGAGAGTTTCACGATAAGCGTCTTTTTCGTCACCTTGCGGACCGCGGCGGTGAGCGACTCGATGAGGCGCGGATCGGCCCCGAAGGCGCTGCCGCCCTGCTTGACATTGGGGCACGAGAGGTTCATCTCGAGCGCGTCGATGCGGTCGCTTTCCGACAGCGTGGCGGCGAGTTTCACGAAATCCTCTTCGCTGTGGGCGTAGAAATTCACTATGATGGCGGTGTCATACGCGGCTATCTTCGGCAACATCTCGTCGAGGAACGCGCGCGACCCGCAGTTCTCCAGTCCTATCGAATTGAGCATGCCCGACGGGGTCTCGACGATGCGGATGCCCGGATTGCCCCCGCGCGGCTCAAGCGATATCCCCTTCGTGCAGAAGCCGCCGAGAGCGTGCAGGTTGAGGTACGGCTCGAACTCGGGACCGTAGCCGAAGGTCCCCGAGGCGGTCAGTATCGGGTTCTTGAGCGTCGTGGCGCCGATGTGCACGCGCAGGTCGGTCATCCTTTTTCCCCATCGAAGACCGAGCCGTCGAACACCGCCCCCTCCTTGCAGACGAGTACCGAGGCGCCCGGCATGCTGACGCGGCACCCGAGACAGGCACCGATGCCGCACCCCATGCGCGACTCGAGCGAATGGACATCGCGCAGGCCGTGCTTTTTCGCCACCCCGTGCACCGCCGCCATCATCTTCTCGGGACCGCAGGTGACGATGAGGTCCGGTCTTTCGCCCGCCGTAACGAGCGCGTCGAGTTTCTCGTGCGGGAACAGTTTTTCGCCCAGAGAGCCGTCGTCGCTCACGAACCGGACCGGCGCGACCTCCGAGAACTCGCCGGTGAGATAACTTTCGTCGGCTGACCGGAAGCCGAGTATGAACGACCGGTCCTTGGCCTTCGATCGCTTCGCGGCATAGAAAAGCGGCGCGACGCCGATGCCGCCGCCGATGAAGCACACCCGCCCCGCGTCGTCAGGGAACGAGTTGCCGAGGGGTCCGGTCACCCGCACCGTCGCTCCGGCCACCTGTCGCCCTAACAGCAGAGTGCCGCGACCGACAACACGGATGAGGAGCGTGAGCATGCCCCCCTCCCAATCGAAGATTGAGATGGGACGGGGGAGGAACGGATCGGTACGACCGTCACCGAACGAAAGCATGACGAACTGTCCGGGGAGCGGTTCGGGCTCGAAGGGGACCGCCATGAGGAAGCAGTCGTCCGCGACCGGCATCATATCGGCTATGGCGGTGACTATCGATCGTTGCACGCGGCCTCCAGTGCCCGGCGCATCACGATGGCGTCCTCGGGCGGGGCAGTATAATACATTTTTCTCACGCCCACAACATTAAACGACATTTTTTCGTACAGACGCCGCGCCGCGCCGTTGCTCTCGCGCACTTCGAGGTAGCAGGCGACCGCGCCCCGGGAGCGCGCGAAGTCGATCGCCTCCCCGACGAGCGCCGATCCGACGCCCTCCCGCCGGCGAGAGGGGCGGACCGCGACATTGACGATCTCCGCCTCGTCGGCCGCGAGCGACAGCAGGAGATACCCGTCGATGCCGCCCGCTGCGTCCCGCGAGGCGAAATAGTGCATATGCGACGCCGCGTCGTCGTAGAGCGAACTGAAGATGTTGCCGTTCTTCGGATCGGCGAAACTCTCGCGTTCGATGGAGAGCAGTTCTTCGATGTGATCGCGCATGAAGCGGCGGTCGGCCTGCACCGCGGTCCTCCGCCGGAACGCCGGCTTACTTGA
>JAKQHE010000275.1 GCA_029573155.1 bacterium | reverse complement strand
ACGGACGAACGGCGCCGAAACGGTCACCGCCGACATCCACCGGAACGGCGACAAGTACTGCTTCGCGGTCCGGGCGACCGACGCGGTCTACGCGCAGGACGGCACGATTCTTGCCACCAACCGCGCTCCGGTCCTGTCTACTAATGTCGTGGACCAGGGAGATGTGCAGTTGACGACGCACGAATTGATAGCGGCCTCGGCGGGCAATCATACCATCAACATCAAGAATATGGGCGACATCAACGGCGACGGTCGTACCGATTTCGCCGTTTCCGATTCGGGCCAGCAGAAGGCCTATGTGTTCACCAGCAATGCTACGGGTGCACCGACCAAACTCGAACTGACCAAACCCGCCGACGCTGGGACCTCTTTCGGTTATCGCCTAGCGGTGGCTGATCTCGACGGCAACGAACACAAGGATGTCGTGGTCAGCGACATCGGTGGCAAAAATCTTCACATTTATTATGGCACCGACGGTTCCGTCAATGTCGAGCGCGGGGACAAGGTGACCCTCCTTGATGCCATCTACGATATCGCTGGGGTCGACGATTATAATGGCGATGGTTGTGATGATCTCGCCGTCGGGCAGGCTTTCTACGACGATCCCGGAGATGCGACGACCGATGATCGGACCGGCAGGGTGCTTGTCCTGTACGGTGATGACAAGGGCGCTTCCGGCAAGACCTGTATCGGTGATTATGCGGCACAGGTAGGTGTTTCCCATATAGGCAAAGCCGCCGGCGAACGTTTCGGGTACAACGTCAAAAAGGTCGGCGACATCAAAAAAGGCGAAACGGCTTATGGGTGTTTCGTCGGTGGGCATTATGACAATGTGAACCCGGCGAACGCCAAGATCACCAACGGCAAGGTATTCTACGGAAGTTCCTCTCCGACGGAGGCCCGCGTGACCACCTACGATTTCACCGTTTCGGGACTCTCGCAGATCCGCACGATGTTTTCCGGTGAACTGAACGGGGACGATCACGCTGATTTCGCTGTTATCTCTGGAGGCGGCGAGATACGCTTCTTCTTCGGGTCCGAAGCGGGAACGGTATTCCCGGGAACTTGGACCGAAGGCGTCAACCGGGTGACCAGAAGTGTCATCATGGACGAACTGGTGGGAGTTGAGACCGGTGCGTGGGGTGTCGGTAACTCCGGTGCTTCCGAAGACGTCGATGGCGACGGGCTTGCCGATACTTTCATCAGCGGAGTACAGTCACAGTCACTTTACAGCGGTCGGGACACTTTCTTTACCGCGCATCCTTCGGTGTACCTGCCTCTTCCCGTCACATCGGGGAATGTGCAGACGACCGTGCTCTCCTACGGACTGGTGATCTGTGATCGTAACGCTGACACCGGCAATTGTGTTCTTTACTATCATTGAGATCGGGGAGGATAGAGTGAGGTACATCAAACCACAGGTTATCGAAGAAAAGATCATCGAAACTCGCCTTCTTTTCACCTGTTATCTCAATGACGAGATGTGTGATGCGGAAGGGGGGATGTACAATACGGCAAGCGAAGGCCAATGAATAAGGCCCTGCTCCCTCCATCATGTCCGATCTTTCTCTTGATCAGATCATAGCGACCTTCTCCGCCGGGGGCGTTCCCGGCGTAGTATTGTTCGGTTCCCGGCATTCCATGTCGCCTTCTATTAAACCAGGTGAACTCGTCCATGTCTCACCGGTACAGCACGACCGCTTGACGAGCGGCGATGTGGTGGTGTTCCGTTCAAAGGACGCTTTCGTGGCTCATCGGTTGATGTGGCGGAGGGGTTTCGTGGCCCGCACAAAAGGCGACAATAACGCCTACGGCGACCCGCCGATATCGGTGTTCGACATCGTTGGGGTGGTGGAGGGTAAAAGTTCGCGCCGCGCGGCGTGGTACTACCTCCTGCGGAACCGGATCCGTCACTATGTGCCGCTTCCGGCGCGTCGACTGTTTTCGGCGCTGAAAAAGAGCATGTACGACCGGAAGGAATCGCTATGACGATAAAGCGGCTCGGTATCCTGTTCGAGATCGCGGACCGGTGCAACGCGCGGTGTCTTCACTGCTACCAGCCACGGGACTGCGGCCACCGGCTCATGTCGCTCGCCGAGATCGAGCGGGTGCTCGACATCCTCGCCGGGAACGAGTATCTCGATGTTACCTTCAGCGGCTACGAGCCCTTCACCAATCCCGATCTGTGGGATATCCTCGCGGCGGCGCGGAAGCGCCGGTTCTACATCAACCTGAAGACCAACGGGCTCCTGCTTGATCGCGACGCGGTGCAACGACTGAAGGCGCTGCATGTCGGGTCGGTCCATATCTCGCTGTATTCGGCCGATCACGCCGAACACGACCGTGCCGCCGGTGCCCCCGGGGCTTACGACCGCATCATGATGGTGCTTGATCATTTGAAAGAAGCGGGGATAAGAACGGTGCTCGCCGCGCCGCTCATCCATCCGATGCCCGATCTGGCTCGGCTTACCGCATTCGCTAAAGAGCGCGACCTGCAACTGGTCATCGATCACGGCATCTTCAGTTCGTTTGACAAGCGGCCCGAGGTCGAGTCGGTGAAACTGACCGACGAAGAACTCGAGGTGGCGCTCCGATTCCAATACGCGGTGGAAGGCGGGGAGATGGACCTCTACGCACCGAAAGAGCGCTCCTTTCTTTGTCATTACGGCGATCCCGGAACGCTCCGGCTGGATGGCGCCGGGGACCTTTTTGCCTGCGGCAAGTGTACCGTGCCGCTCGGCAACATACTGACCGATGACTTTGCCGGTATGCTGGGCAAGGCGTGGGCGGAACGGCCGCCCATCATCGAACGGCGGGAATGCAACGAGTGCAACCTGTTCCCGTACTGCAATCCCTGCCCCGCCGAATCGCTTCTCGAAAGCGGCTCGCTGTACGCCTGTTCGACGAACCGTAAACGGATAGCCGAACTTAAAAAACGAATAAGCGGACTCAAAAAGTCCGGAAAACCTAACTCTTCGGAACCGTGTCATTTTTAGGAAGTAAAAGAAATCGCTTGACTTTTTACGCTCTTTTCGTTACCTTTATCCGAAATTAAGGGAGAAAGAAGGCATATATGGGATATGAAAAGCCGGCGCTGATAGAAGAAATAGCCCTTCCTAGGGAATTGCTTTTCAAATGTAACATGATGGACTGTCAGTGTACGGGACAATGTTCCGATTATCGCAGCGACATCATGGAACATAAATGCCCTAAACCGGACAGGCCCCCTTGTGTCTGAAGACAGAAACAAAGCGTGAGGGCGCGGCGCTTCGACATAGCCGACCTCTCTTGGGTCGTTTCCGGAGTCGGTATTTCCCGCTTCCCCGCACCGTGGCGGCTTTTTGAGTGCGCAGCGAAGGGCCCGGAACAAGAGAACTCCATATCGATAGTCACGCATGACCGCGCCGATCTCAACAATCTGCAACGGGTGAACGGTGTCTGGTCTATCGGGCGACACCGGCCGTATCTTTATCTGGAGAAGGTGCTTGCGTACGAGGGGTTCGAGCGGCGGGAGTTGTTCCTGCTCGTCCATTCATGTTTTCTCGTGGACCGCGATGGTGGCGGGCATCTGTTCCTCGCCCGTTCGGGGACCGGCAAAAGCACGCTCGCGCGGAAGATGCGCGGCCTCATGACCGGCGGCAACGACGAGACAAACATCCTCTACCGGTGCGGCGGTGCGCTGCTGGTTTCTTCCACCCCCTTCTACACGATACCGAAACTCAAACAGGCGGTCATCAACAACATCACCGCGCCGCTCAAACAGGTATATCTCCTGCATAAAGCGACGACGGGCCCGTCGCGTATCGACGATCCGGTCGACCCCGACGCGTTGTGGCGTTATCTCGTCGAAGGGCAGGTGTCCACCCCCTACACGAAGAAAGAGTATTTCGCCGCCTATCACCGCATGATGAACGATCTCTGCAACACCATTCCGGTCCGCCCGTTCTTCCACACCTTGCATGATAGCCCCGAACAGGTCGCGATGGTGTTACGGGGGGCCGCATCCTAAAAACATCGGCCCTCTTGTTGCTTTCCTTTTCTTGAATGATTATAATACCTCCAGCTCATCAACCATGGAAGGGGGAATAACATGGACGAAGCCGGCGCGGAAAAGTATGATCCGGATGTTGAGAAGAGGAAAAGTCCCCGCATCGAGATCGAACTGTCGGTCTTCTTCGCGGTGTCATCGGAGCTGCCGCACAATTTTTTCACCGGTATCATGATGGACCTCAGTACCGGCGGCATCTTCCTTTCCACCGAACAGATGCTCCCCGTCGGTTCCCGACTGCACCTGTCGTTCCTCATGGACACCCGACGGGTCGAGGGACATGCCGAGGTCTGCTGGACACGCAAGGCCGCGCCGGGCGTCGAGCCGGGCATGGGGCTCCGGTTCCTCGATATCCCGGGCGAGGATCGCGACCTCATCGAGTTCTATATCCGGCAGAAAAAACCGATCGGCTGAACATCCCCCGTGGACCGAAGGATATCCTCCGCGCTGATCCTCCTTATCCTGACGCTGACCCCGACATTCTTCTACCTTTCGGGTCGTTCGCCCGACGAGGTGTCGCTCCTGCGCAAGGCGGAGTATGCGGTGTCGCTTCCCGGCGGTAAGGTGCGGTGTGAACTCTGTCCGCAGCGTTGTACGCTTTCAGACGGACAGACCGGCGTCTGCAAGGTGCGCCGCAACATCAAGGGGACGCTCTACTCACTCGTCTACGGCAGGCCGGTCGCGCTCAACAACGATCCGGTCGAGAAAAAACCACTGTTCCATTTCCTGCCCGGCACTAAGACCCTCTCCATCGCGACCGCCGGATGCAACATGAACTGCAACTTCTGTCAGAATTGGGAGATATCCCAGGCGACGCCCGACAGCGTCAACTCCTACGACCTGACCCCGGCACAGGTGGTGACGCTCGCGAAAAAATACGGGAGTGACAGCATATCGTTCACCTACACCGAGCCGGCGGTCTTTTTCGAATACATGCGTGACATAGCGAAACTCGCCCGTGAACAGGGCCTGCGGACGATACTCGTCTCGTGCGGCTACCTGAACGAGAAGCCGCTCCGCGAACTGGCGAAGCACCTTGACGCCGCGAACATAGACCTCAAAGGCTTCACCGACGAGTTCTACCGTACCTATACGACCGCGAGACTCCAGCCGGTCCTCGATACGCTGAAGGTGCTGAAGCAGGAGAGGGTGCACATCGAGGTGACCAATCTCGTCATCCCGGGCGCCAACGATACGGAGAACGAGATGCGGGAACTGGCACGATGGGTGAAGGAGAACCTCGGCGCTGATACGCCGCTCCACTTCTCCCGTTTTTTCCCGAAATATAAACTGACCGCGCGACCTCCGACGCCGCCCGTGACGCTGGAGAAAGCGCGCGCCATCGCGCTGAAGGAGGGGGCGCGGTTCGTCTATATCGGCAATCTTGCGACCGATGACGGCGAGGATACCTTCTGTCCGAAGTGCGGGAAAAAACTCGTCGACCGGGGCGGTTACCATATCGACGCCTTTCTGCTGAAAGACGGGCGCTGTCCCTTCTGTGGCGAAACGATAAACGGGCGGTGGCGGTAAGTGCGCGCATGGCTTGATCCCGCTCTCTTCTTCGCCCTGGTGCTCGGACTGGTCACCGCGCTCTCCCAGACAGTGCTCATCCGCGAACTGATGCTGGCGACCGGGGCGTTCGAGATGGTCGTAGCGGTCGGTCTTTCGCTGTGGATGCTCTTCACAGGTGTCGGTGCCGTCGCTTCCGGTATGTTCCCGGTCCTTCGTCGCCCGTTCGTGCCGCCGGTGCTCGTCGCTTTGGTGGCGATCGTCGCCGTGGGGCAACTTTTCCTTGTGCATCCGTTGGCGGCGCTATTCGGAATGGTCGGCGGCATGGCGCTCTCGGTCCCCGCGATGGTCGTCGTGACGGCGATCGTACTCGCGCCCGGCTGTCTTGTCGGCGGACTTGCCTTTCCCGCCTGCGTCGCGGCGGTGCGCGGCGGCGCGGAGCGGACGGGACTGGTATACCTCATTGAATCGGGCGGTATGGCGCTCGGCGCGGCACTCTTCTACTTTTTTATGGAGTTCTTTTCACCGGTACGTCACCCGATCTTCTTCGCCCACTATCAGGAACGCTATCGGCCCGAGGAGCTTATGCTTTCGCGCGACGGACGCTCCGGCCGACTCGATGTCACGAGGCGCGGCGACCGGATCGCCTATTTCTGGAACGGGCAGGCGGCCGGTGTCGTGGGTCCGAACAGGCCCGCCGAGGCCTTTGCCGGTCTCGCGCTCACCCAGCGGCCCGACCCGCGGCGCATCGCCGTCATCGGCGGGCTTCTTGCGGGTGCAGCCGCCGAGGTGGCGCGCAAAAGCCCCGAAGCGGTCGTCACCGTCATCGAGTCCGAGCCGATGTTCGCGGAGGTCTTCGCCGACGGGACCGTCGGCCGCAATGGCGCGCTCCGTTTCGGCGATCCCGGCGCGGTCCTGCGGGAATTGCCGCCGCAGGACCTCATCATCATCGACCTGCCCGACCCTTCATCGGTGTCCCTTTCTCGTTTCTTTTCACGGGAGTTCTTTTCTTTCCTTCAGGAGGATAACGGTCCCGCGATGGTGTTGGTCGTCGGCCTGTCGGGCGGGCAGGGCATGCTGACGCCCGAAACGGCGTCGCTCAACCGATCGGTGCAATTGGCACTCCGCGCCGTGTTCCGGAAAGTGCTTCTCCTCCCGGCATCGCGTCATCTATGGGTCGCAGCCGAAAACGATCTGCCGACCGCCGATCCGGTGTTCATCGAAGAGCGGATGGAGCGGAGCGGACTTGCCGGTGACTGGTTCAACATGGCGCTCGTGCGGGATGTGCTTGAGCCGATGCACCGGGAACTGACCGGCGCGGCGATAGAAAGGGCGGATGCCCGCGAGAACCGCCTGCTCCGGTCGTCCGCTCTTTTCGAGACCCTGCGACACACCGCGCGGCGGCTTGACCGGCCGCTTTCCTCCCTGTTCTCCTCCCTGCCCTCGCGCCCGTTCTCTTATCTGGGGGTGACGCTCCTCTTCGCCGCGGCGGTGGCTATCTTTCTCTCTCGCCTGACCCGGCGGCGTCTTGCGCCGGCCCGGAGCGCCGCGATATTCGCCGTCAGCGGCGGTGCCTTCACCCTGCAACTGGCCTTGATGGCGCTCCTGCAACTTCATGTGGGACAGATATATCACCTGATAGCCATCTTCACCGTTTCGTTCACGGTAGGGCTTACCGCAGGACTCTGGGTATCGCGGCGGGTGGCTCTGCCGCTGAACCTTTCCACCGGGGCGCTCGCTCTTGTGTCGCTTGCGACGGCATGGGGCGCCGACTCCGGGACCGGCGCGGCTTTTCCCGTTGCGATGAATCTCCTTGCCGGTCTGACGGCGGGGCTCTCGTTCGGCACGCTCCTCCGAGGGAGCGGAGAGGGCGGCAGTGCCGCGTTCTACCTCGCCGATCTGGCGGGTGCGGCGCTGTGCGGTCTTTTATTCGGCGCCTTCATGGTGCCGATGTACGATCTGCGGTGGGTGTTCGGTGTTGCGGCGGTCCTTGCGCTCGCCGGCATGGCCGCCGGATCGGTCAGGGATCGCGCTTCCGGAAGGTGAGCAATTTGTTGCCGAGGAAGTTGGGACCGGTGAAGAAGGCCATCGCGATGATCGTGCTGAGACTATCGTTCAGGTGCACCCACCGGGAACAGATAAGCAGCGCGCCCATCTGCAGGAGATAGGACCCGAGCCAGACGCCGGAATAGACGATCGTCTCGCGCCATACCGCGCCGGTCGATCCGAAGGTCCAGCGGCGGTTCCAGATGAAACTGTTCACGAAGCCGGCGCCGTACCCGATGACATTGGCGACAAGGAGCGGAGTGTCGAGCCAGAGCAGTGCGAGGATGACCGCAAGGGTGAGCCCGGTATTCGAAAGCCCGACGAGCAGGAACTTGCCGAATTGCCGGGCGTTCGCCTTGGTCACGCCGAATCGTTCCATCTAGCCCTCCAGCCAACTGCCGAGCATTTTGAGGTTCCACAGGAAGAGCCGATGGTCGGCACGTCCGACCACGTGGTCGTCATACAGACGGTTCATGAACGACATGTTGAGACCTGTCCGTGCCATCTCCTCCTGAGTCACCACCAAGGTCCGATCTTTGAGCCATGCGCCGACCGGTATGCCGAAACCTTTCTTTTTCCGGTGAAGTATCTCGCGCGGCAGGATCGGAGCGAGAGCTTTTTTGAGAAGATATTTCGTCGTGCCGCGCCGCAATTTGAATCGCGCCGGTATGTGGCGGACGAGATCGACCAGTTCGATGTCGAGGAACGGTGCGCGCACCTCGAGCGATACCATCATGCTCGCCCGATCGCCCTTCACGAGGATGTCGTCCTGTAGGTAAAGTCTCGTGAAGAAGCACAACACCTTGTCAACGATGTCGGGCGATCGGCAGGAGTCCCAACAGGTGATCGCCTCTTCGTAGAGTTCCTCGGTATCGGTCGGTGTGCCGAATAGTTCGGTCAACTGGTCGGGGAGCAGGGTCGACATCCAGACGGCGGGCCAGAGCGGGGCCGGGTGATCGAGCCCCATGAGCGTCCGCTTTATCCTGAAGTCGAGACTCATGTGGCGGTGCGATACCGGCAGATGACCGGCGAGGAGCGCTATCGCCTTGTGCAGAGGTTTGGGCACCGCGCGGTCGTACAGGGCCGCCGCCTTGAGCGCCCGGAACGGGTCATAACCGGCGAACAGTTCGTCGCCGCCGTCGCCGCC
>JAKQHE010000170.1 GCA_029573155.1 bacterium | reverse complement strand
GGGTCGAGGCGGGGGCGCACGGGTTCTTCCTGTTCCGCGCGGGCCGCAGTAATGTGCCCGAAACGGCGATGCTCAAACGGGTCCAGCGCATCGAGCAGATCATCGTTTCGGCCGCTTCGCAGAGTCAGCGTCGTTGCCTGCCCGACATCCGCGGCGCAGGGCGTGAGGTCATCGTCAAGCGACCGGGTCGCCATATCGTGTTCCACCCCGAGGCCGATCGACCGGTGACCCCCGAACACTTCGCGGGCGACGGCGATCTCTATCTGTGGATCGGGCCCGAGGGCGGGTTCGACGAGAGCGATCTGTGTTTCTTTGAGCGGGCCGGACTTTCGTTCGCCTCGCTACGGACCCCGGTCCTGCGGGTCGAGAACGCCGTCACCGTCGCGGTGGGGCTCGCCCGCCACGCCGTCGGCTATGCGGTCGGGGTGACCCTTCCCGAATAGGGACGAGTCCCCGGCCCCGTCAGTCGCCAACTAGCAGGATGCGTTGATGAAAAAAATCGGGCGCGTCCTTTGCGTCACGGGCGAAAGAGAGATGGATGGACCATTAGGGAGATACCCATGAAACGCATGATCCTATCGCTTATCATCGTCGCGCTCGGCGCGCCGATTTTCGCGGCGACGGTCGATATCGCGACCGGACCGCTCTCTTTCGATCAGGCCGATCACGGCTTCGTTGCCCGGATCCCCGGGGCGCTTACAGAATCGATCGGCGGCAAAAAGATGCTCCCGTACCTGGTGTATCGCTTTGAAACGCCGGTGGAGCGGGTTGAGATCGTTGCGTCGGAAAAGGTGCGGCTCCCCGGCCCGCTGGCGATCGGTCGCTCGCTGTACCGGCTGTCGCCGGGCGGCGCCGTCCCGGTCGTTCCGCCGGCCTCGTCGCTTGTTCTGCCGACCGCACGTGATTTCTTCGTCCATCTGCCGGGCGGCGACCGGCGCGGCACACCGGTCCACGAGGTGCTCGTGTATCCGCTCATACCGCTCTCGGATACCGAGGCGCTCTTCATCCGTGCCGTGCGGGTGTCGCTGAAAGGCGCCGCCGTCAGGCCGCTCGCCTCCGCCGACGGACCGCTCCGGTCGCTCATCGTGGTGACGAGCGAGCGGACGGTCGCCTCCTCGCTCCGTTTCGAGGAGTTCGTCGCGACCAAACGGCGGCACGGGTGGACGGTCGATGTCGCCACCGAGGCGCAGTACGGCGCCGACGGGCTCGCGGGGGCCAAACGGGCCGCGGCGATACGGGAATGGCTGAAAGGGGTGTATAAGAAATACGGCTATGTGCTCCTTCTAGGGGATCCGCATCCCGACAGCGGCGATGTGCCGATGCTCCGCACCATGGTCAACGAGGAGGAGTACGACCCCTCCTACCACGATGTGCCCACCGACTTCTTCTACGCCGAACTCACGACCGACTGGGATTCCGACGGCAACGGCGTGTACGCCCAGCCGAGCGACAAGGAGTTCAATTTCTACTGGGAACTCGTGCCGGGCCGCATACCGGTCATCGGCACGGGCACTGTGGAACTTGACCGTATACTCGACCGCACGATCGCCTATATGGCGGGCGACCCGTCGCTGGCGCCGCACCGGCGCACGGCGCTGTTCCCCGCCGCGATACCGTACTATGCCGATCAGGACGGCCAGTATGTCCCCAAGATGGACGGCGGCTATATCGTCCAGTATCTCGAGAGCTCCTTTTTCAGCACCCACGACGATTTCAACATGGTGGCGCTCGTCGAGAAAGAGGGGCTCGACCCCTCCGAGTTCACCGGATGGGGTAAACTCACCGCCGAGGACCTGGTCGTGGCGTGGAACAACGGAGCCGGCCTCGTGTTCTGGATGGGGCACGGTCTGCCGACGATGTCGGTCAGGTCGATCTGGCACCACGATAACGGTGACGGGATCCCCTCCTCCTACGAGATATCGTCCGAGGTGTTCGTCGCCGCCTACACGACCCCGCAGTTGCCGGGCGATATGGCGTCCTTCGTCTATATGGGCAGTTGTCTGAACGGCGATGTGGACGAGCCCTACAACCTCGCCTACACGATGCTCCGCGACACGGCGGTCGGCGTCGCGGCCTCTTCGCAGGTCAGTTACGGCGTCATCTTCTCCGAATACGATCCGTCGCAGGCTCAGGATGTGTTCGCCTACGGCACGGTATTCTCGCAGGCGGTGTTGGAGGGTCGTTCGCCGGCGCTGGAACTCGCCGAATACAAAAAATACTGGTCCAGCCGATCGGTGCTGAAGACCATGAAGATGGAGATAAACTATTTCGGCGACCCGACGCTTTCAAGCGGCGTGCGGGCCTGCGTTTCCGATACGGACTGCGACGACGGTCTCTTCTGCAACGGTGTCGAGCGGTGTCACGAGGGGTACTGCGGCCTGCGCGAGGCGCCGATAGTATGTCCGGCGCCGTCGGCCGTGTGCCGCACCGCCGTCTGCGATGAGGCGACCAAGGGGTGTCTCACGGTTTCGAGCATGGATGGCGTTCCCTGCGGCGGCGAGGAGAACAAGTGCTTCGACCGTTCGGTGTGTCGCGCCGGTGCCTGCGAGTACGAGGGGGCGACCGACTGTTCGCTGTTCGACGGTCCCTGTGCCCGCGGCGAGTGCGATCCGGCGACCGGCGCCTGCCGCGCCGTGCCGGAAAACGAAGGCGAGTCCTGCGACGACGGCTACCACTGCACGACCGGTGACACTTGTGAGACGGGGGAATGCGTCGGCGACGCGGTGGTGTGCAGCGAGACCGCCGATTGCCGGTATCAGGTGTGCGACGAATCGGCGGAAGGCGCCTGCATCGCCTTGCAGGACCTCGGCCAGAACGGGAAGGCCTGCGAAACGACCGACGGGCTTGACGGCTACTGTTCCTACGGCGAATGCGTCGCGGCGCCGGAAGACAAGGATAAGGAAGGGACGACGGGCGGGGGCGGGTGCTCTATGACGACGATCGGGCGATGACATCGAGCACCGCCTTTTCAACCTGAAGATTCGGGAACAGGCCTGATGCCTGCAGTTGCGCCGCCTGCTCGTTATCCTGCGCCGTGATGCCGCCGGTAGCGAACATGAAGAATTGCGTCTTACGGAATATCCCCTTGGCCCGGAGCGCCGAAAGCAGTTTGAACGGGGTGTACTGCGAATTGCGCACATTGATGTCGGCGAGCACGAAGTTGATGCCCGTCTCCCCCTGTTTTTTGAGGATGAGGGCCGCTATCTCTATCTGCGGGGCGGTGAAGACCTGCACATTGTGGTTGCCGAACTCCTGCGCCAGTTGATCGAGCAGTTCGCGGTTCTCGGTCACGACGACGCCGGCCAGTTTCACGCGGCCTGCCGCCGTCGTGTTTATCTGCATCTCCTCCTTGAGCGTGTTCAGGAGTTTCTCGTCGAAGTGCCCCGTCGCCTTTATCCGGAAAAAGGCGGTCGGCGCCGGGATGGCCGATACCTGCGAGAGATAGTCGAAGGTGTCGGCGAGCAGGAGTATCTGGGCGCCGATCGGGATGTCCTTCGTCTTGAGCCCCTGCGGGTAGCCCTCGCCGTTCGCGACCTCGTACATGTTCGACAGGATGTTCTTGGTGTTCTTCGGAAGGTTGCACCCGGCGAACAGCCGGACGCCGGCCGAGGTGTATTTGATGATGGTGTCGGCGCACGCCTTGTCCTTGATGTCGAACGAGGTGACATGTTTCTTCTTCCCGGCGTCGTGCAGGTAGGCGGCGACGACGAGTTCGTCCATCTCGACCTCGTTCAACTGGTAGGCTTTGCCCAGTTTGATGCAGAGCGAGACGACCCGCTGGGTGTGGTTCTTGAACGCCCCCTCGCGTATGGAGTCGATGATGGAGGTGAAGACCTTGACCGCCTCGATGAACTCCTCGTGTCCGAGCACGGTGACGCCGTTCTGAAGGCGGTTGACGCGGTTGGTGATGGTCGTGTCGCCGTCGGCCTGCAGTATCTCGCCGCGGTTGATGATCTGGGTCAGCGAGGTCTTGCGCGTCCCCGAAAAGTCCTTGCGCGGGGCGTCCTGTTTGAGCATGTCCTTATCGAGCACCGCCTCGCCGACCGGCAGGAAATCCTCCTTGAGATCGACGCTCTTGGGGAAATAGCGGTCGAACGCGATGAGGTCACCGCGGTACTGTTTGGCGACTATCGCCTTTATCGCCTTCGAGTAGGCGATGACCGGCGTGATGTCGTGCACATTGTCGAGGATGAGTTTGAGCTCGTCGAAGACCGCCTTGTTCTGCGGGGCATTGGTGAGCAGGGAAAGTTTGCCGCCCTTGAATTCGTATTTCAGCGGGAAGAGTAGTTTCGATTCGGCGATCTTCTCGGGGACGATCTGGGCGACATTCGGCTGGATGGTCATCTTCTCGAGCTTCTCGCTCGTGATGTATTGGAGATTGAAGATGCCGGCGAGGTAGGAGAGCAGGTCGTTCTCCGTTATCATCTTTTCTCCGACGAGTATCTCGCCGAGGAACCCGGGCTGTTTCTTCTGCAGTTCGAGCGCCTGCGTGAGTTGCTGGCGGGTGATCTTCCCGAACTGTACGAAATACTCGCCGATCTTGATGGCCACGATGGTCCCCGCTCGCTCAATTGGTGTCAAGACGAACGGATTGTATTTCGGAAAAACGCAAAATCAAATTTATTATACCGGGCCATCAAAAGGGGGCGATGAGCGCGCAGGCGCACCCGCCGGACCCGTCCTCATCCTCCCCGGGCAGGATATCCTCGTCGGAGGATTCTCCGGCGTCGTCATGGGCGGCCGGCATCTCGACATCGACGGCGTCGCCGCTGTCGGGCTGTTCGTCGTCGGGCGTCACCTCCTCGTCGGCAAGGAGGTCGTCGGGCAGGGGCATCCCGTCGGTCGTGATCTCGTCATCGTTCGGCGATCCATCGTCGGAGCCGCCGACCGGCGAGAGACCGATCCCTATCTCGAGCGTCTGGGCCGCGACGACCGTGATATCCTTCTGCGCCGTCTGGTAGCCGGATGCCTCCGCGGTGAGTGTGTGATCTCCCGCCGTGATAGCGGTGAAAGAGAAGTCGCCGTTCGCGTCGGTGGTCGCGACCTCATCGGCGCCGCCGCCCGCGGGGGTCAGCGTCACGGTCGCCCCGGCGATGCCCGATGGGTTGAGGAGCATCGTGAGGGCGTAGACCGAGCCGGTCACCGAGCCGGTCGTCACGCCGCTCTCTTTCTCGATGCCGGTCGAGGCCCAGTTGTCGCCCGCGACGAGGTCGAGCGTCCGCGAGGCGTTCTGGTAGCCGCTCTTCACGACGGTCAGGGTGTAACTGCCCGCCTCGAGCCCGGTGAAGGTGAAGTAGCCGGTGGCGGAACTCTCGACGGTCGCCTCGGCGTTCGTTCCGTTGTTCTTGACGGTGACGGTCGCGTCGGCGATGCGGTTCTCTTCTATGTTGCCGAGTCCCGTCGAGAGGTCGTACACGAAGCCCTTGACCGTTGCGGTGGCCTGCGCCGATTCTTCCTCTATGCCGGTGGAGGCCCAGGTGTCGGTGTTGCTCGTGACGGTGATATCCTTCTGCGCGGTCACAAAGCCGCTCTTCTCGACGCTCAGCGTGTAGTCGCCCGGCTCGACGCCGGTGAAAGAGAACAGGCCGGTCGCGGGGGTGGTGAGCGTTGAGGGGGAGCCGCTCGTCGGGGTGATGGTGACGGTCGCGTCGGCGATGCGGTTGCCTTCGACATTGCCGAGACCGGTCGTGAGGTCATAGACGAACCCCTTGACCGCGCCGGGTTCATCGCCGCCGCTTCCCGGGTCCTGCGGGGTGACGCCGAAGTGCGAGCAGACGGCGTGGTAGAGCGCCACCGCGTGAGCCTCCTTGCCCTCGCCGGAGGTGATGTAGGTAAAGTCGCCGGAGTTCGACACGAAGACCCCTTCGGAGAGTATCGCCGGCATGTCGGTGTATTTGATGACATAGAAACTCTCGTACTTGACGCCACGGTCGACGCGGTCCATGTGGTCGATGAGTTCATCCTGCACCGTGGTCGCGAGCGAGGCGCTCGTGCCGCCCGACTGGTAGGCGAAGGTCTCGGTGCCGCTCGCGCTCGCGAGGTCGGCCGAGTTCAGGTGGGTCGCAAGGAATATCGTCGCGCCCCACGCGTTGGCCTGATCGACGCGGTTGGCGAGCGAAACGGTCGTGTCGGCGTCGCGCGTCATGAGGACCGACGCGTCGTCGGCGGTCAGCAGGGTGCGGAACCGCAGGTCGATGTCGAGCACGAGGTCGGCCTCGTCGGGATAGGTCGAGCCGTTCACGCCGAGCGCGCCGGGGTCGGTGCCGCCATGCCCTGGATCGATGCAGATCTTCTTGCCGGAAAGCGATGCGTCAAGCGCAAAGGAACAAAGAACAAGGAACAGGAAAGCGATATGTTTTTTCATGGCCGCCTCCCTAGACCTATTCAAGCACGAGCGACTGGACGAGGATGCGTCCCGTCGCGTGGTCGGTGTAGAGTATCCGCGCACCGTCGGCGGTCACATCGGGGTAGAGCGGCACCGCTTCGGACGGGGTCATGATGCGGCGCGCCGCGCCGTCGAGCGACACGAGAGAGAGCGTCGCGCCGACGATGTCGCGGCCGTCGTCGCGCGTCGCGGCGACGATGAGCCCGCGCCCGTCGGGCATCCAGACCGGGTGCGACCCGTCGGCGAGCCGGCGGTCCGAGCCGCTCGCGAGATCGTACAGCCGCACCGCGTTGCCTTTGATGTAGGCGACCCAGCGGCCGTCGGGCGATACGGTCGGGGTGTGACCGCCCGCCGCGAGCGTCACCGGCTTCGCGTCGGGGGCGGGGAGTATGCGCACGCCGTTCGCGGTCGTCACGGCGGTCGGCAGGGCCGCGCTCGCCTTGGCGTCGGTGCCGTGGAAGATCGTCGGCCTGAGCGTGTCGGGGCTCACCGCCGTGAGCGCGCCGCGCCAGAAGAGCGGCATCGTAACGGTCAGCCCGTCGGCCTCGACCGAGCGGGAAAGGTCGGCGACCTTCACCGTCACGATCCGTTCGCGGGTCCCGTCGGCGGTGTCGTATCTCTCGCGGAACGCGACGGCCGCGCCGTCGGGCGAGAAGACCGGGCCGATGCCCGCGCCGCCGACGTCGGAAAGAAGCGTCGTCTTCCCGTCGCGCAGGGAATGGAGCGAAAGCCCGCGGTATTTGGCGCCGGTGTAGGCGACCGTCGCGCCGTCGGGCGAGAACTGGCCGCGCACGCAGTCGCCGGCGCAGACGGCGGTCGTCTCGGGCGCCGCGATCTTCTGCGGGCCCTGTTCGGTGCAGGCGAACAGCACAAGAACGGCAAGCGGGACAAGCAACGGTCTCATGGGATCCTCCCTTGTCATCATGGTGTCAGTTCCGCCGTATTGAAGCACGGGAAGGGGCGGCAAGTAAAGTTTTTCTCCGTACCGCGTCGATCTCTCGACAAGGTGGATAGCAGGCGAGGGATCCAGATCTCCGATCGTCGCCTCCGCTTTTCCGCAAAAACTACATCATTGGCAATTCGATTCTTTAGCGACCAACTTTTTTTATTTTTTTCTTGCTTTCCAAGTGACTGGTGGTAAATTTTGTATTCGAAGTGTCATCAAGTGGAGACAAAAGAGCGTGTCCGGTTACTTTCAGGGGCGTAATTCCTATAAGATAGACGCGAAAGGGCGGTTCCCGTTCCCGGCCCACTGGTTCCCGCCGCTCGATCTCAAGCGCGACGAAACGCTCATCGCGGCGCGCGGCATGAGCCCCGACGCGAAGTTCCTCGAACTGTACGGACCCGCGGCGTGGGCCGAGCGGATGGCGCTCATCGAACGGGCCTTCCCGCAGGGGGCATTGCGCGACCAATTCATCCGCTGGTATGTTTCGACCGCCGAGAAGGTGGAACTCGACACGCAGAATCGCATCCGCATCCCGCGCCACCTCATGGAGTACGCGGGCATCGACAAGGAGACGGTGCTTCTCGGCTGCATCGACCGCATCGAGGTGTGGGCGAAAGAGTCGCTCGCGGAGCGCGAGAAGACGGCGCCGGCGTCGTTCGAACAGATATACGATATACTCAACCGGGCGAAGAACCTAGAACAGAAGGGGTGATGCCTCATGTCGATCTCATACCGCGGCCACCGTCCGGTGCTTCTCGCGGATTTCTCGCGGATGGCGCCAGATCAGGTCTCGGTATATGTCGACCTGACGGCGGGGGGCGGCGGACACGCCGAACAGATCGCGCGGCGCTATCCGGCGGCGCGGCTCATCCTCATTGATCGTGACAAAGAGGCGGTGGAGCGGCTGAGAGAGAAGTTCGCCGGCATGGAGCGGGTCACCGTGGTGCACGGCCGCGCCGGCGAGGTGGACAAATGGCTGTTCCTCCTCAAGTTGCGCAAGGTCGATCTTATCTTCGCCGACCTCGGCGTGAGCAGTCATCAACTCGACGACCCGGCGCGCGGATTCAACTTCAAAAGCGAGGCGCCGCTCGACCTGCGCATGGACGCGACCGGCGGGGAGACGGCGCTTGATCTCATCAAACGGCTCACCGAAAGGGAACTGCAGGATATACTCTCGTCGTACGGCGAGGAGCGCGAATCGCGGACGGTCGCGCGGGCGCTCAAGAAGGCGGTGACCGAAGGCAAGCGCACCGTGAAGGAGTTCCGCGACGCGATCGCGGCGGTCAAACGGTTCCGCCCGGCGCGCATCGACCCGGCGACCCAGACGCTGATGGCCCTGCGCATAGCGGTGAATGACGAACTCGGGGAGGTCGAACGGATGCTCGAACGGGCCTTCGTGTCGCTCGCCCCCGACGGGGTGCTCGGCGTCATATCGTTCCATTCGCTCGAGGACCGTCTGGTGAAACGGTTCTTCGTCGACCGTCGGGGTCAGGTGCCGCTCCCGAGACCCTTCGACGATCTGCCGCCGCGCCCGGTGACCGTGCTGAAGGCGGTCCGGCCCACCGAGGAGGAGGTGCTCGTCAATCCCCGGTCGCGGAGCGCGAAGATGCGGGTGCTGGTAAGGAACTGAACGATACGAAGGAGGGGACCCATGGCCGATCTCGCCCCGGTGCGATCGTCGAAGAAGGAGACGATACTGCCGGTCATTCTCGAAGTCCGCAAGGTGCAGGCGAAACTCGACCTGTTCTCGCCGCCGCTCCTGCTGTTCATGGCCGGGACGGTGGTACTCGCGCTGTTCCTGACCTTCGACTCCTACCAGAAGAGTTACCGCAACGCGCAGATGGTCCGCATCAGCGGGGCGGCCGACACGTTGCGGGTCGACAACTTCCGCAAGACCGAACTGGAGTCGCGCTACCTGCGGCTCATGTCGGCCCCTGCGGTGTCGGAGCAGGCGAGGGACCTGAACATGCAGCAGGCAACGAAGGATCGCGTACTGAATTTCTGATGTGGGCTGATGAAACGGGAAAAACGGATATTCGGCGCCTTCGCAGCGCTGGTCGGTATCTTTTTTCTCGTCGTACTCTATAGGACCTATCATATCCAGATACAACGGCACGAAGAACTCGACCGCTACTCCTCCTCCTCCGAGGTGGTCAAGAAGATAAAGGCGCGGCGCGGCGCCATCTACGACCACAACGGCGCGGTGCTCGCGATATCGGAGCCGCGCGTCGATCTCGCCGTCGATCCGAACGGGATAAAAATGAAAAAGGAGATGGCGGCGTTCCTCGCGCACGAGGCGGGGCTCAACGAGTCCGAGGTGTTCCGCACGCTCGGGAAGAAGAGCAACTTCCGGTACCTCCGGAAGAATGTCCCGTACGAAACGGTCCGCGCGGTGTACGAGGAGCGGACGGCGACCGCCGCCCGCCTGCGGGAACTGGAGCGGCGGCGCGGACGCGACGACGCCGACGAATCGGAACGCAAACGGCTCGCGCGCTGGGGCGCCGATCTCAACTATGTGATACTCGTCGACGGGTTCAACCGCATCTACCCGCAGGGGAAGATGCTGTCGAATGTGCTCGGCTGGGTCTCCAAGGAGAGCGGCGAGGGGCTGGGCGGCATCGAGAGTTCGTTCAATCGCTACCTGTCGGGCGGCGAACTGCAGGTGCGCCGGCTCTACATACCGGGGAGCGGCGAGGGGGCGCTCGAGATAGACAAGGAACTGGAAAGCGGGCAGGCGGGCGATATCTACCTGACGATAGACAGCGCGATACAGGCGATCGCCGAAGAGGAACTCGACCGGATGCTCGAGAAGAAACCGGCGCTCTGGGGCGGTGCGGTCGTCATGGACCCGGCGACCGGTCGCATACTCGCGATGGCGAACAGCCCGGGCTTCGACCCCGAGGAATACCAGAAGGTCCCGCTCGAAAAGCGGCGCAACTACGCCATATCCAGTTTGTTCGAACCCGGCTCCACGATGAAGGCCTTCACGATACTCGCCGCGATGAACGAGGACCTCGTGCGCGACGGTGAGATGTTCAACGGTCACAACGGCGTGTTCAAGTTCGGCGGACGGTTCATCAACGACCACGACAAGCGCGGCATCATGACGCTCGAGGATGTGGTCGTTCACTCGTCGAACATCGGCACAGTGCTCATCGTCGACCGGCTCCCTTCCGAGAAGATGTACGACTATCTCGTGCGGTTCGGCTTCAACGAGCGGTCGGGGGTGCAACTGCCGGGCGAGTCGTTCAAAGCGATCCGTCCCTACCAGCGCTGGTTCCCCATCGGCAAGGCGAACATCGCGTTCGGACAGGGGCTGCTCGTCAACATGGTGCAGATGACGCGGGCGATGTCGGCGCTCGTGAACGGCGGCGTGTTCTGGCAACCGACGATCGTGGACCGCATCGTCGATCCGGCGACCGGCCGCCCGCTGCTCGATATGGTCCCCTCGTTCACGCGGATGGATCTGCGACATAATGTCGACAAGAAGATGCTCGCGATGCTTCGCGCGGTCGTCACGAAGGGGACCGGCGGCGCGTCGCAATTGAAAGGCATCCCGGTCGGGGGCAAGACGGGCACCAGCCAGAAATACGATCCGGTCAAGAAGGCGTACAGCAAGGAGGCGTCGGTCTGTTCCTTCCTCGGGTTCGCGCCGGCCGACAATCCCAAACTGGTCATCATGGTGGTCATCGACGAGCCGAAGGGCCGTGAGTTCGGCGGGACCGTCGCATCGCCGGTGTTCCGCGAGATCGCACGCCGCGCCTTGCCGCTGTTCGGCGTGTACGCTGAAAAGGACGCGAAAGATATAGCACCGTTCCCCCGCATGGCCGCCGAAGAGGCGATTGTCCCCATAACGGGAGGCGCCGAAGGCACCGAGGAGGTGTCTGCGCTTGAGGTGGTCACTATCCCGATGACCGAAGGGATGCCGGTCGCGCGCGCCGTCTATACGCTCAATCAGGCGGGACTCGATGTGGTGGTATCCGGATCGGCGTCAGGGACGGTGAAACGGCAGTTCCCGAAAGGGGGCGACAGCGTGCTGTACGGCACCTCGGTCGTCATAGAAAGCGACGAATCAGCGGAAGAGGAGGAATGATGCGGCTGTTGGATATCAAGCGGATCCTCGCCGCCGACATCATCGCCGATGCAGCGACCGCGAACGGGCAAGAGGTGTCGGATATCGTCGTGGACAGCCGCCGCGCGGCACCGGGAACGGTGTTCTTCGCGGTGCCGGGTACGCGGTTCGACGGACACGATTTCGTCGGACAGGCGCTCGGCAATGGAGCGGCCGCGGCGTTCGGCGTCCGCCCGATGACCGTGCCGGGATACGTGCAGGTGGCCGATATCTGGACCGCGGTCCGCGCCGTCGCGCCGGTACTCTACGGCGATCCGCAGGAACACCTTTCGCTCGTCGGTGTCACCGGGACGAACGGCAAGACCACCGTCACCTATCTGCTGGAGCGGATGCTGTCGTCGGTCGCGCCGACCGGTCGCATCGGCACGCTGGGTTACCGCTGGGGCGGCGCCGAGGTGCCCGCCGAGAACACGACGCCGTTCCCGTGGACCTGGTACCGCACGCTCGCGACGATGCGTCGCGACGGCGTCCGTTTCGTGGCGAGCGAGGTGTCGTCGCACGCGCTCGATCAGGAGCGCATCGCCGGAACGCGGTTCGACGCGGCGATATTCACCAACTTCACGCGCGACCATCTCGATTACCATGCGAGCGAAGAGGCCTATTTCGCCGCGAAACGGCGGCTGTTCGATGACCATCTGCGCGACGGCGGGCTCGCGGTCCTGAACCTCGACGATCCGAAGGGGCGCGAACTGCGGGCGCGGATCGGCGGGGCGCGACCGGTCGTCACCTTCGCCATAGCCGACCAGAGCGCAGATCTGTGGGTGAGGCGGATGACGGTGCGCGGCGCCGGTTATGATATTGTCCTTTCGTACCGCGGCGCCGATATCGCGGCGCGACTCGACCTGCCGGGCCGCTTCAATGTATCCAACCTGCTCGGCGCGCTGCTCGCGGCGTCGCCGTGGATGGATGTCGCGCGGGCCGCCGCTCTCGCGAAGGGGGTCACGGTGCCGGGCCGCATGGAGCGGGTCGGTCGCCGCGGCCGGATATTCGTCGATTATGCCCATTCCCCCGACGCGCTCGAAAAGGTGCTCGCGGCGGCTAGGGAGTTCTGCGGCGCGGGGCGGCTCATCGTCGTCTTCGGCGCGGGCGGGGATCGCGACAGGGGAAAACGGCCGCTCATGGGAGCGGTCGCGGCGCGGTATGCCGACACGCTCATCGTCACCTCCGACAACCCGCGCACCGAAAAGCCAGAGGCGATCATCGATGACATAACCGGCGGCATCGGACGGGAACAGGGCGTCGAGGTGATCGTCGACCGGAGTGCCGCCATCGGACGGGCCGTCGAGGTCATGCGCGACGAGGATGTCGTCATCGTGGCGGGGAAGGGGGCCGAGGACTATCAGATCGTCGGGACCGAGAAGCGGCATTTCTCGGACCATGAGGAGATACGAAGACACTTGGGGGAACCCTGATGCTGACCCATACCATGATCAACGAGGCGCTCGCGCGGTGCGGTTCGTCCGGACGCGCCGCGATCGGGAACTTCTGTGCGGTCACGCTGGACAGCCGCACGGCGCGCCCCGGTGATATCTTCTGCGCGTTCAAGGGAG
Organism: bacterium; assembly: GCA_029573155.1. Lineage (GTDB taxonomy): Bacteria > UBP6 > UBA1177 > UBA1177 > JAKLFG01 > JAKLFG01. The sequence continues at coordinate 2,609 of JAKQHE010000170.1, read as the reverse complement.
AGCGGGCCGACGGTCACGCGTTCGTCGCGACGCTCTGCGCGCAGGGCGTGCTCTGCATCGGCAGTGAGCCGATGACGGTCACGGGGTATGCGCGGGTCGCCGATGTGACGCGGTTCCTCGCGGTATTCGCGCGGCTCAAGCGCGACACGCTCCCGGCGCAGGTGCTCGCGATCACCGGTTCGTCGGGCAAGACGACGACGCGCCAGTTCGCGGCGCGGATGCTCGCCCTTTCGGGTAAGAGCGTCCACGGGACGAGCGGCAATCTCAACAATCACCTCGGCCTGCCCCTGACGATCCTGAACGCGCCCGAAGACCGCGAGATCATCGTGCTCGAGATGGGGATGAACCATGCCGGCGAGATAGCGCACCTGTGCGCCGTGGCCGATCCCGATGCGGTGCTTATCACCAACATCGGGTTCGCCCACATCGGCAACTTCGCGTCGCGCGACGGACTCGCCGCGGCGAAACTCGAGATATTCGACCACTCGCGGGGCCGGGTCGTCGCCGATATCGACGATCCCTACATCGCGCGCTGGCTCGCGGCGCATCCCGAACGGTCCGCGACGACCTACAGCGCCGCGGGGAGCGCGGCGGATCTCACGGTGTGTGACGCCGGCGACGGGCGCATGGTCCTGCGCTGGGAAGGCGTGGAGTACGCGGCGCCACTCCCCGACCTGCCCGACTACATGGTGCAGAACTTCGCCGCCGCCGCCGCGCTCGTCCTGCCGTATGTCGCGTCGCCCGCGCCGCTCTTCGGGGTCTTCGAGGATCTCGCTCTGCCGCCATACCGCGGCGAACGGGTCGTGCGCGGCGAGCAGGTGTTTATCGCAGACTGCTACAACGCAAATCCAGATAGCATGTTGAGATCAATAGAGAATTTCATCATCAAGGCTGACGGCGGCGATCATGGCGGCCGATATCTTGTCCTCGGCGACATGGCTGAACTAGGTAATTTTTCAGAGAATTTTCACCGAGAACTTGTAAAAAAGATAAAAACCCTTACAGTCATTGATAAGACTTTTTTGCTGGGCGAGGAGTTCGAAAAGATCGCCGATGATTTTATCGAAGATGAAAGATTTCTTTTATTCCACTCTAACAAGGAACTCGCCGCCGCTTTGCCGCCGCGCGGGCTGTTCCTCGTCAAAGGATCGCGGCGCAACCGTCTGGAGACGATATTCGAACCCGTAGGAGGCCGGTAGCATGCTCATCTATCTCAAGGACCTGCTCATAACCTCGTTCCCGCAGTTCCATGTGGTCAGTTACATCACCTTCCGCACCTTCATGGCGGTCTTCACCGGGTTCGGCCTGTCGCTCCTGCTGTACCCGCGTTTCATCGCCTACCTCAAGGGCGGCCATATGGAGCAGGCGATACGAGATGACGGCCCGCAGGCTCATCTCGCCAAGGCGGGGACCCCGGCGATGGGTGGCGTCATAATCCTGTTCTCGATACTCGTCAACGCGCTCCTTTGGACCGATTTTATCGGTAACTTCTGGGTGCAGGCGATGTCGCTCCTCATCGTATTGTTCGGGCTCATCGGGTTCCTCGACGACTGGCTGAAGGTCTCGAAGCATAATCCGAAAGGGCTCGCCTCGCGCTGGAAATTCCTTTTGCAGATACTGTTCGCGACGATCTTTATGGTGCTTGTGTACCGCCACAGCGGTTTCTCCCCGTTGCTTGTGGTGCCCATATTCAAGAACCTCGTGTTCGATATCGGGTGGGGCTACATCCCGTTCGGCGCGCTCGTCATTGTCGCGACGAGCAACGCGCTCAATCTGACCGACGGCATGGACGGGCTCGCAACGGTGCCGACGGTCGTGTCGATGACTTTGCTCGCCGTCGTCGTGTATCTCGTCGGTCACGCCGAGTTCGCCTCCTACCTGCACCTGCCGCATATCCGCGGTGCGGGAGAACTCGCGGTCATCGGCGGCGCCACTATCGGCGCGTCGCTCGCGTTCCTGTGGTTCAACAGTTACCCCGCCAGCATCTTCATGGGCGACACCGGAGCGCTCGCGCTCGGCGGCATGATCGGCGCTTTCACGGTCGTCACCAAGACCGAACTGCTGTCGCTTATCTTCAACGGGCTGTTCGTCGTCGAGGCGCTGTCGGTCATCGTGCAGGTCTCGTTCTTCAAAACGACGGGGCGCCGCGTCTTCCGCATGGCGCCGATACATCACCACTTCGAACTCGGCAAGGGGGCGAACGAGCCGAAACTCATCGTCCGTTTCTGGATACTTTCCATACTGCTCGCTCTTTTTTCGATAGCGATGATCAAGGTGCGGTGACGACATGAAAAAGGCGCTCATACTGGGACTCGGCATATCGGGTATCGAAACGGCGAAGTTCCTCGCGGCTAAGAAATGGGATGTCGTCGTCCATGACGACAACGCGGCGAAACTGGCCGAGGCGGGGAAGGGCTTCGCGACGCTGGACGGCGCGATGTTGCCCGACCGGCTCGACCTGCTCGTCATCAGTCCCGGCGTGCCGCGCGAACATCCGCTCGTCGTCACGGCGGCGGCGCGCGGCGTCGATATCGCCGGCGAGATGGAGGTCGCGGCTCGGTTCCTGCGGGACGAGAAGGGGATCGCGGTGACCGGCACGAACGGCAAGA
>JAKQHE010000160.1 GCA_029573155.1 bacterium | reverse complement strand
GATGAGCTGATCCAAGGCGTTGAGAACATCCTTGTTGGTCGATAGCATCAGCCCGGGAGCAGCGGTGTCGAGGAATATCGTCCGGCTCGCGGCGAGCGATTCAAAGCCGAGGGCGTTGCGGAGTTTCAGCGCGATGGTGCGGCTGCCGTCGCCCGTTATCGTCAGGCCGTCGTCGAGGTCGTGGCTTTCAATGCGGTAGGCGCCGTTCACCTTCTCCGGTTTGGGGTGTTCCTTCCTGCCCAGCGCGAAGCCGGTGTCGTTGGCGACGACCACGGTGTCGAAGTTGTCGTTCGGAGCGGTGAACGATATCGCGATGATCTTTTTCGGGGTCTTGAATTCGGTGGCGGCATCGATGGTGGTCTCTTTATCATCGTCGTCGGTGTAGGAAAGGGTCATCACCGGGGCGCCCGGTTTGTTCCCTTCGCCGGCCGCCGGTCCTTCCTGCATGACGCAGGCGTTGTGGACATCGGTCACTTTCCCGCGGGTCAGGGAGAAGGACTGCGAGGTGCAGTAATAGACGATATTGTCGGTGCGCACCTCGGGGACATCGTCAAGTCCGACGATGTCGGAATCGTCGCCTTCGGTGTCGGCGGCACGCATCGTGAGCGTCAGGGACATCGAGACGCCGTAGGGGAGCCCGGTGAAGCGGAGCGTCGCGTCATCGGCGCCGAGCCAGACCGCCTCGGTGGTCTTGGTCTCGGCCCCGTATTTGAGTTCGCCCCATGCGAACAGTTGCGTCAGGTCGGGCGGTGTGAGGTCGTTCCCCTCGCTGTCCACCCACGAGTAGTGTAGCCGTATGCCGCCCGGCTCGTTGCTCTCGCAGGCGACAAGGAACAGCGCGATCAATACAGCCGACAACCACACGATACGGTTCATGGTCTCACCTCATTTCAACGGTTCGATCGGGCGAATAAGATTCGCCCCTACAACCGGGCACCCACAAGGAGTGCCCCTACAATTCGGTTTTTCTGTTCACCGTTCACTGCTCACCGCTCACTGCTCACCGCTCACTGCTTACCTTCTCACTCCTCTACTTCTCACGCCTCACGCCTCACTCCTCACTCCTCACTGATCGTATACCTCACGATCACCTCGGCGTAGTCGGTGGCGATGGTGCCCATGTCGGTCAGAAAGCCGTTGGGGGCGGTCGGAACGACGGCAAAGTTGAATTTGCGCAGGCCGCTGTTAAGGAGCGTCTGTATCTCGGTGTTGTCGGTCGTGGCCCAGGTGACCGGCTCAAGGTGGTCGGGATCGGCCTCATTTGACGCAACGGTGACCCAACTGTCGTGCTTCCATGTCAGAAGATCAACGCCATTGGTCGGCGTGCCGGTGATATCGCCGAGTCCGCCGGCGTGGAATAGCACCGAAAGAGATTGGATATAGCCGTCGTCAGTGATACCGGAACTTTCCCGCGAAACAGTCATGATCTGGCCGGAACGGTCGTGCGCTCCGCCATCCCAAAGCCATGTTTCATTGTAGGTGTTTACTTCACTTGCCCCTCCGAAGAGGATGGTCTTCCCTCGTGCGGCATCATAAGCGACCGCATGATTCATCAACACCGGAGGTTTGTTACCGGTGTTTTTCTGTTCCCATCGGTTCTCCCCCCATTCCCATGTTTCATCGCTGAATACGGATCCCGTAAACCCGCCGAACAGGACCGCTTTGGCGCGAGAACTGTCGTAGGCCATCGCATGAGCGGATCGTCCCGCGGGATCGGTCGCCGGATCCATCTGTGCCCAGTTCACGCCGTCCCATTCCCAAGTATCGTCGTAGTATGCTCCGCTAGAACCTCCGAAAAGGGTCACTTTTTCGCAAACGCTATCGTACACCATCTCGGGATCGGTTCGTATCGAGGGGCAGGTGTCGGTGGT
>JAKQHE010000274.1 GCA_029573155.1 bacterium | reverse complement strand
TATCCACGTCGGGGGCGTCGGCCCATTTCTTCGCGTCGTATTTGAATTCGTGGAGCGCCGCGGCCGACTTGTCGATCGCGTCGTGATTCATCTTGACGACCTTCTCGCCTTTCCTGCCGTAGGTCTTCTCGACCGCCTTTTTGAGGAGCGTGATCGCTTTGTCGAACGGCAGGACGCCGGCCAGTTTGAAGAAGGCGGTCTGCATGACCATGTTGATGCGGCCGCCCAGCCCGACCTCTTCGGCGATCTTGACCGCGTCGATGATGTAGAACTTCGCGTTCTTCTTCGCGATGTCGCGCTTGAGCGCCGCCGGGAGTTTCTCTTCCAGTTCATCCTTCGACCACGAGGTGTTCAGCACGAAGGTGCCGTTGGCCTTAAGCCCTTCGGTCAGGTCGTAGAGGTAGACATAGGCCTGACGGTGGCAAGCGATGTAGTCGGCGTCGGTCAGCAGGTAGGTCGACCGGATCGGCATCTTGCCGAAGCGGAGATGTGACACCGTGACGCCGCCCGATTTCTTCGAGTCGTACTGGAAATAGCCCTGCGCGAACATATCGGTGTTGTCGCCGATGATCTTGATGGCGTCCTTGTTGGCGCCGACGGTGCCGTCGGAGCCGAAGCCCCAGAACTTCGCCTGCGTGGTGCCGGCCGGGACGGTGTCGAGCGGCTCGTAGGGCAGCGAGGTGAACGATATGTCGTCGGTGATGCCGACGGTGAAGTTGTGCTTCGGCGAGCGGCCCTTGAGGTTGTCGAAGACCGCCTTGACCATGCCGGGGGTGAATTCCTTCGAGGAGAGTCCGTAGCGACCGCCGACCACCGTGATGTCCTCGCCCTGCTCGTAGAGCGCGGTGACCACATCTTTGTAGAGCGGCTCGCCCTCGGAGCCCGGCTCCTTGGTGCGGTCGAGGACCGCGATCGCCTTGACGGTGCGCGGCAGCGCCTGCAGGAAATGTTCGACCGAGAAGGGGCGGTAGAGGCGGACCTTGACCACGCCCACCTTCTCGCCCTTTTCCATCAGGTGACAGATGGTCTCGTCGATCGCCTCGCAGCCGGAACCCATCGCGATGATGATCCTTTCCGCCTCGGGATGGCCGACATAGTCGAACAGTTTGTAACGGCGGCCGGTTATCGCGAAGATCTTTTCCATCTCCTCGATGACGATCTGCGGCACCGCGTCATAGTGCGGGTTACAGGTCTCGCGGGCCTGGAAGAATATGTCGGGGTTCTGCGCGGTCCCCTTGAGTACGGGGCGCTCGGGGCGCAGGGCGCGGTCCTTGAACGCGGCGATGGCATTGTGATCGACGATATTTTTGATGTCCTCGTAGTCGATCATCGCGATCTTGTTGACCTCATGGCTCGTGCGGAAGCCGTCGAAGAAGTGGATGAACGGGAGACTCGACCGGATGGCCGCAAGGTGGGCGACGAGTCCGAGGTCCTGCGCCTCCTGTACCGAGTTGGATGACAGCAGACAGACGCCGGTCTGGCGACAGGCCATGACATCGCTGTGGTCGCCGAAGATGGACAGGGCGTGGGTCGCGACGGTGCGCGCCGAGACATGGAACACGCCCGGCAACAGTTCAGCCGCTATTTTGTAAAGGTTGGGGATCATCAGCAGGAGCCCCTGCGACGCGGTGTAGGTGGTGGTGAGCGCGCCGGCCGAGAGCGACCCGTGGACCGCGCCCGAGGCGCCGCCTTCCGACTGGAGTTCGGTCACGATGACCCGTTCACCGAAGATGTTCTCGCGCCCGTAAGCCGACCACTCGTCGGCATATTCGCCCATGTTGGAACTGGGTGTGATGGGATAAATGGCCGCCACCTCGGTCAGCGCGTAACTCGCATGGGTCGCCGCCATGTTGCCGTCAATGGCCTTCATGATCTTTTGTGACATGTATTCCTCCTGTGGAAAAAAGGTTATGTGTACGGCGCCTCATATCACGAAGGGCGTATGTTTGCAAATTTTTAGGGCCCCGCTATTTTTTCGATGTAATGTGGAAAAACCCTTCGAATATGCTATAGAATGTGACGACTGTGACAGGGAGGTGCCGTGATGACGGCGGCCGTAAGAAGATTCATGCCGGTCGAGCCCGGCGGGAAGATCCGTGTGGTGGCGACCTCGTCACCGTTCGATACGACGCTTTTCAACACCGGTATCTCCTTTCTGGAGCGCCACGGGATGCGCCCGGCATACGATGACGCGGTATTCGCGCGGACCGGCTATCTCGCCGGTGAACCGGAGCGGCGGGTCGCCCAGATGCGTGACGCCTTCCGCGATCCGGAGTCCGAGGCGGTCTGGACCGCGCGTGGCGGCTACGGCGCCCTGCAGATGTTGCCGCTCCTCACCCCGCATGTCGCCGAGATACGGAAACACCCCAAGGTATTCATCGGTTTTTCCGACGCGACGGCCATTCACTCGTTCCTGATAGACCGTTGCGGGTTCGTGACGGTGCACGGCCCGAACATCACGACGCTCGGCCAGATAGAGCGTTCTTCCCAGCGACAGGTGGTCCGCCTCCTCACGGGCGAGCCTGACGCGCTCCGTATCGCGGCGCGGCAGATGATAACCGTAAGGCCGGGAAAGGCCGAAGGGGTGGTGAAGGGGGGTAATCTCTCGACGCTTGCCTCGCTCGTCGGCACACCGTGGGAACCCGATCTCAAGGGGAGCATTCTCTTCCTTGAGGATGTTGCCGAGGTGCCCTACCGCGTCGATCGGCTCGTCACGCAGTTGCGGCTCGCCGGTAAATTCGCCGGGGTACGGGGTCTCGTGCTCGGCGATTTCACCTATAACGACCGCCGGGCCGAACGAAGCGTGGACCCGGCGATGATCGTCGCGTCGAGCGGGCTTCCCGCCTCGGTGCCGGTCATGGCGAACTTCCCCGCCGGGCATGGCGTGAAGAACATGGCCTTTCTGCTTGGCGCCGTCGCCACACTGGATACCGGGGCGAAGACGCTTTCTTATCAGGTCCGCTGATACCTTAGAACACGAAACCCATGTAGGTGTGGATGTCGAACAGGACGGTGGTGTTGCGCGCCACGGTGTTGAGCCCGTCGAAGGGTACCGCGATCTGGAAGGTGAGTCCGGCGCGCAGGCCGCTCTCACCTTCGTAGGTGGCGCCGAGGTACGGTTCGAGCGCGAGCGCCGTTCCCTTACCGCCGGGGGTCTGCTTGGCGAACCACGCGCCCGAGTAGGTCAGACCGCCGCGCATGCTGATCTCGTCGAGGAAATAGTACTGGGTATCGAAACTCGCGTAGTAGCCCGAGGTGAACCGGCCGAGGGCCTCGCGCCAGATGAACGAATTGAAGTTGTAGTCGCGGTGGAACCGGAAATTCTCGACCTTGGTATCGAGTCCGAGCGCCGCGTCTATCGCGTTCCCGGGCAGATTCACCGAATCTCCCTGCACCCCGCTCGCCTTGTCACCGGTCGCCACGCCGCCCAGCAGGGTGAAATGGAGTTTGCGCGGGATGTATTTCCACTGCGCCTCGAGCGCGGCGCCGAACATCTGGGCGTCGATGCGGCCGGCGAGGTCGGCCGTCTGGTAGCGCCCCAGTTTCCCGTCGAGGAACGCCAGTTCGGCCTTCAGCGAGAAGTTCTTGTAGTACAGGTTGCCCCAGATGTCGAACGTGAATATGCGGGAATCCTGCTCGGTCAGCACATAGCGTTCGGTGTCGGTGCCGGCGTCGATCAGCGTCGAGGCGTCGCTTTTCCACGCGTACATGAGGAGCGCACCGAACTCGTAGACGGTATTCTCCTTGAGCAGTTTCTCCTCGAGCACCGCCGGGTCGTCCTCCTGCATCGTGAACATGAGTCCCAGTTGCCAGCCGTCGTCGCGCGAGGAGGCGTCGATGAAGTGGTCATTGTAGCGGACCATCGTCCCTTCGCTGATGTAGTCGAAGAAGGGTATGATCTTGAATCCCATGATCGGCACGAGGAACAGGACGCGGTCGAGATAGTCGCCCGGGGTGTCGGTATCGACGCGGTTGGCGTCGTTATAGAGTATGCCGAGTCCCCAGTGGAACGGCATGCGCCCCACGCGCAGTTCGCCGATGGGGGTGTCGAGCGTCCCCCAGAGTCCCTCGACCCGTATCGAGGGATCGACCGCCCACTGCGTACCGGGAAGCAGTCCGTTCTCCTGTGTCTGCGCCACCGCGTCGTCGGTGCCGATGAGCCGACTCCCCATGAGGGTGAGTTTCGAGTGTATCTCCATCGTCTCGGATACATTGATGATCGGTTCGAGGTGCAGTTTCAGCATGGCCCACGAGAGTATCTTCTCGCCGCGTTCGGTGTCGTTGGCGAGCGGGGTGGTCGGCAGGTAGGGGTTGTTGCCGTTCATGAAAAGGTTGTAGGTGAAGAAGTGATTGACGCTGAAAAAGCCGTAGAGTTCGAAGAATTTTATCGGCTTGCCGCCGCTCACCTTCAGTCCGTCGGTCTGTTCGGCGGGCGGTTCGGCCGCGACGACGGCCTCTTCCTCAGTGGCGTCGCCCTTCGGCGGCAGGACCTTCGCGGATCCCTCCTCCGGGGCGGGCTCTTCAGCGACCGCGGGGGCCGGTTCAGATTTGGGAACCGGCGCAGGTTCGGTGGCCGGCGCAGGTTCGGAGGCCGGTGCCGGTTCGACAGCGGCGGTCTCCTCTTCGGCCTCCTCTTCGCTTTCGGCGGCATCTTCCTCCGCCGTGTCCTGCGCCTGCAGGGAGAAGAGCGGGAGGCAGAGGAACGCCAGCATCAGCCATGTCCATGAACGCATATGACCTCCTTTCGGGATATCCGGGCAGTGATTAAAACGCGAATTTCTCAAGATCGATCATCTCGAAGTGGTTCTCTTCAAGTATCCGTTCGGTCTCGGCCATGTTCCAGGTCTTGACGGCGATGAGCGCCCCCTTGTCGGCCGAGGCGAGCGTGTAGATGTAGTCGATGTTCACATCGTTGCGGCTCATCAGGTGGGCGATCTTCAGCAGTTCGCCCGGCTTGTGGTCGAGCCGCACCACGATGATCTTCACCACATTGTAGGAAACGGCCATCTCCCTGAGTATCTCCTTGGCCTGCGCCGTCTTGTCGGTGACGATGCGCAGTTCGCCGAAATTCGCCGTTTCGTTGATGGTGAGGCCCAGTATGTTGACCTGCGCGCGACTGAGACTTTCGAGTATCTTGCTGAGCACTCCCGGCTCGTTGCGCAACAGGACCGAGATCTGTTCCACCCGCATGGTTTCCTCCCTTACAAAGCGTGTCGCGTCACCATAGCATTATACCGGGGAGGTGTCAAAAAAATTCAGGAAGGATGGGGGAGGGGGAGCGGTTAGGGCCGGCGGCGGTCGATCACTTCATCCCCTCGAACGGGCAGACACCTTCTTTTTCACAGTAACACTTCATGTCGCGGAGAATGAGCGGGGAACTGTTCAGTTGCTGGTAAAGAACATGATCCCCCTCGAACTCGGCATCGCCATAGGGATAGACCACATCCTCTCCGTACAGTTTGTCTTTATCCATTTTATTCATACAGGAACGCTGTTTCGTGTCGAGGCGATAGAAGCATAACCGCCCGCCGTAGGTGCTCCCGCCGTAGAAATACGCCTCGGTGTACATCAGCATATCGCCCCGCAGCATATTCACGATGAAGCCGAGGAATTGGTCAGATTTGCCGGTGTAGTCGGAAAACAATTCCGTATATTCGATGGGGTCTTTGTCGTAGCGCAAGAGAAAAACTTTATTCGTGTTCGTGTAGGCGGCGATCCCGTCATTCTCTTTGTCGAAAACTATGTCCCGCGCCACCTCTCCTTCTCGGTTCACCTTCCGGCAGGAATCAACCGAGGCCGGTTTTTTCGAAAGGTCACACAGGAATCCTTTTTCGGTACTATCGTAGAAAGAGAGAAGGTCTCCCTTCAGGTCGGGATAATACGCCACGCCCGTCCCCAGCGCTGTCCATTTCCACTCGCCCGCCTTCGCGTACATCATCTTCGTGGGACCGTTTTGTGTCTCTTGGATGTTGGCAAAAATCCATTTTTCGTTGAGCGTTGGTGTATAAATGATGTAGAGCGCTGGCTTGGGATACACCACTCGGTAAGCGCCATTGGAAGAAAAATAACCGATATAATGATTGCCGCTCAACTCGTGAGAGCGGGCATCCCTGAAATACAGAAGTGCGCTTCCTTGATGATATACAAAACCATAATCTCCCGGGCTCTGAACGGTGTATTTCTTCGTTGCAGGGTCGTAGGTAAAATATCTCTTAAAGGTGGGGTACACCCGATTGTCCAGCGATACCTTATACATCACAAACCCCGCCTTTCCCCCGCTCAGATTCCAATGCTTGATCTGGCCACTAGTGGAATCGGTATCCCATCCGGCAGACCCTAATTTAAGGTCGCACTCATGCATGGGGATGGTCGTGAACTGCGATTCAACCTCTTCCTTCGTCATCGGCTTCAGATTACTCATCTCACACGGATAGGGATAACAATCTGCCTCAGGATGATCGGTGGCAAGTTTCAGATTCGCCTCTTTCCAAAGATTTGTGACACATTGCGGGTCCTTCTCGGTCGGGGTGTCACACCCGGGGCGGCAGAAGTGAATGGTGCCGTCATCCTTGTAGAAGGGGAACTGCGCCTCAATGAGGGGGGGGCAGTCGGTGTCAAGATCGCTGTCGGGCACAAGAACAGAGTCGTCCGGTATCACCTCGCTCTCAACAACGACCTCGTCCTGATCGACAAGAGAGTATTCTTTGTCTGCCACGATATCTCCGTCATGCCCCGTCGCGTCGGCATCCTGATCTGGTTTCGACGAGTCACAAGAGATTATCGTCGCTATAGCCAACAAGAGTATGGGGGCGGCTAAGCCGCCCCCGATAAGTGTTTTCTTCATTCTTTAGCACCCACTCCAGTAACAGTCTCCCGTATCATAACCGGTGCAGGTCGAATTGCAATAGGCCGTTCCGCTGTTCCACTCGTTCGGGTCGAGGTCCTCGCAGTAGACGCTGTTCCCGTCGCATACTTCACCCGGCTCCACGATACCGTTACCGCAGTAACTCGGCACCTCGTTGTTCGTCGAGACCTTCACCGCGCTTCCGTCGGGAATGTACACCCATCCGTTATACAGGTGGTTCTCCGCCATCTCCCGTATATCGCCGTTCAGTTCCCAGAAGTCGATGTAGGTGTCGGGCCGCCCGGCGAAGCGATACTCGTACCCGTCGCAGGCGAGATAGAACGCCCCGTGGTCGGTCGTCAGTTCGCCGGTCGAGCAGTAACCGTACTCGTAGGCCTTGAGCGTGAGCGTATCGGAGTCGCGGACCTGCACCCCTTCATCCCAGAAGGCGTACCAATAGAGCGCCAGTTCGCCGTTCGCGATGGCGAAATCGACCACCGAACCGAAATTCACATAAGCGAGCCGGGCGAAGGTCTCCTTGTCCCGGATATTGATGCCGTTGTCGTCACCGACATATAGTTTGTCGTTGTAATACTGGATGCGGTACTGGTAGTTGTACGGGGTACTGTAAAACGATAACTGGCTTATCGCGTTCGGGTTGGCGGTATTGAACTTGTAGATGCCGCCGCTTGTCGCCGCGTACATGATGTCGCCCTCCACCACTTCGAGGTCATAGACCCGCCGGTTGGTGGTGAAGGTGCTCTTGAGGACCATCGCGTTCGGGTTGCTGATATCGTAGACGCGGATCGTGCTGTTCGTCCCGACATAGAGACGGTCGCTCTTACCCGCCACGCTGTAGACGGTCGTGCCGATGGAGAAGGACTTGTACCACGGATGGGAGAAGGGCTGACAGAAACCGTCAACGAGCGTGCCGCCCTTGAGAATCGTATCCATCTCGTTCAGGCAATAGTATGGCACTTCTTCTGGGGTAAGACCATGCACTTCCACCATATCGTAGGAGGTGTTGCTCCCTATCGGCGCTGCAAGATCGACGATCACCCGCTGGGTCATGTTGCCGCTGGCGATCATTTGATTAGCAAGAAAAAGCGTGTCCCCATCTACGCGAATAAGTGTTTTGAGGAGTTCGGTGTTGAGATTATCGGCGAGTTTCACCCAGCCGGCGGCGGCGGTGTAGCGCCAGATGTCTTTAAGATAAGTTGGGATGCCGGTCGTTAAGTTGTTCTTTTTCCCCCCGGCGAGATACAGGGCGTCCCCTGAATCATAGGCGTTATAAAAGTCGCGAGTCGGGGGCAGAAGCGTTGAATTTGCGGGAACAAAAGCGCCGTTTTCAAAACGGTGGAGCCCCATACCGTCCTCTGTGATGCCGAGGATATGCAGCATATCGCCTATCCAATGGATCGTCGGATCGGTCAGCTCGGCGGGGGCAAGAGCCAACATCTCGACCTGCCACTCGGCGGTTTCACTATTTGCGAGAGATGCTTTTACCAACCGAATATCGCCCGCTTCTTTCAAGAGCGCATAAAAATCGCCATTATGTTGCGCCGCCGCAAGTATTTCGTAATCGGCATGGGATAGTTCGAAGAAACCGATCGGGCGCCAATCAGCGGGGTCACTCGGATAGTTCACGACGATATGAAAGGTCGCGGGAGTGTTCGGATCATCGTCGGGCCTTATGCCGTAAGTGAACCCTTCTTCGCCGGGGATCAGGATGACCATACGCTCGTCGTGATACTTCGGAAGCGAGACAACTATGGAACTGTCCATTTCCCAGCGACGCACTGCATAACTCCCCAGTTTGGGATCGAGCGAGAAATCGGGAAGGCGGACATGGTGGCGTTTCCAGAAATCGAGTACCCAATCGGATCCCAGAGGGCCGGTCATAAATTGCAGGTAAGAGATCCCCATTGGCTCGCTCATCATGCGTATACTGCGGGCGAACTGTTTTAATTCATAGTTCGGATATGCGGAAGGATTGATGCGGAAATAAAGAGAATTTACCTTATTGTTACAATTGTCCGCGCTGGCGCACGAAACATCGTTGAGATAATTAAGGGCAGAGTTGACATCGCGCGCACCGCTCGAAAAAGCGAAGAAGAAATCGTTGTTTGCGAGAGGGGGAGAAACAGGATGCCCCATGATGGGTTCTGATCCGGAAAAAACATTCCCGGAATATTCAGGCTTGTCGGTCACAACATCGGTTTTCCAGTTCCAATGGAGCGGAGTTATCGGTGAAGTGAGGTTGACACTAAGATTTTGGAAAGGGTAAGAGAGTGGTATTTTGAGATTTCCGATGAGATTGGGGAAAAAGGAGAGGTCATAAGCGTCGTTTTCCTCGTCATGATATGTTTCGCGGTTGGCGGTCAAAACCCGACCGGAATCGCTGGACCATGAAATTTCGTTCCACACCGTCTTGTTGAGTCGCACAGGTTCGATCTCACTTCCATGACTATAACCGAAAGCGGTTAACCGATTAAGCGGCCATCCCAGCGCCGGAGGAGCGTAAGTCGAGCAGTACCCGGGAGTTCCCCAAAGAGAAGGCTTCGTATTATACTCTTGTTTTGTGACCCAACAATATCGGTTAGTGCTGGGAACGATCTTGTTTGTCGTGGTGTTCGTCGTTGCCTGCACCTTGAGTGTGAGGTAGTCGTTCATGGTGTAAAGTTTATTGCTTCCCGAAACGCTTATGTGCATCGATGAATTTACTTCCAGTGGTGTGACATAAGCGGTATCGAGATCGCAGGCATCACCGTCGCCGTCGAGATCGTGATCCGGTTGCCAATAATAGGTCGGCACCGTAAAGAAGTTGGCCGGACTATAAACTGTTTTGGTGTAGAGCCGCGTGACGGGATTAAGAAAAGCGCCGTTCGCGGTATTATCGAGACCGAGATTGCCAAACGCGACCTCGCCGCTTATCGGGACCATCGGATTATACACGCCGAGACAATTATCGGTGATGTCATACACGCCATCCGAATCTTCGTCTTCGCAAACATCGCCGACATTATCGAGGTCGGAGTCGGCTTGGTCGGCATTGGGAATGCCGGGACAATTGTCGATCGGCTCATGCCAATCTATGTCGTAGGGACTGCATCCATTCGAATAGGCAAGCGTGTCGCAGAAGCCGTCTTCATCCGAATCACGACAGGTCAATCGCTCGTCATCACAATCGCATGGTTGAGTATCCGTTTCGGTGCAAAGGTATTTTGCGAACCAGTGATCCCCGTCTCCGTCGGCGGGACAATTCGCAGAGGAGTCTAGAAGCCACCTTTTTACTAACATCGCGGGCCTGTACTCGGCAACATACTCATCGCCGATGTCTGAAGGAAGGTAATCGTTATCGGAAGTATGAAGGAGGAAACGAACGCCGAAAGTTTTATCTCGCACTAAAAAAGGCGGAGCAAGATTACAATCACCACTCCAAACAAGCGAGTAAGGAGTGGTAAACTTATCTCTTTCTAGCCACGCGCACCGCAAATAATTTTTCCCCGTGAAAAGGTTGGCATTAAGGTTGGCATGAATTTTTTGCGCCTCACAGGGAAGTGGTTCGGGCGTTGAAAAATTATACCCCTCCGTGAAAACGCTTCCGGATTCCATCTCGACGCCGTTAAAATAACAGGTCAACCAAGCTTTGAGAGCGGTTCTTTTTTCATAAGTAAAAGAAAGGTATTTGTGTTTTTTGTTAGGATAGCTTGTGCGAAAATTATCGGAGCAAACATCTCGATAATAACTCAATGGTATCATATTTATTGGGTCAGTATAACGGTCGCTTTCGCTTTCGGGAAGGTCTATCGATATATCTGAGATAGTAAGATCCCAGTGATCGTCTTCGGGGCGAATGGCATAGATAAAAGTGAACGGCGATATGCCACAGGCATCCAATATAGGGGCGAACAGAAACCAGGCATCGTCATAGAGAAACTGTAGAGCGGAAACAAATTCGTCCCACGCCATTTCATCATTGTTACCCAAAATAACGCGCGTGTTTGACCCAGACAGGCTGCTGTAAGCGTTGGTATCAAAGCCGGTTATTGATACCCAGTGAAGCCCGCCGCCAATGGGAGTAATCAAGGCCATAACAGGATTTCCCCTACTCAGTGGAAGAGCTATGGTGTTAAAAACCTCCATTTCTTTTTCACGATTCGGCGAGTAAGCACTGAAAGGTAAAGGGACTTTTCGATAAACATCATAGCCTATCATGGTCGCAGAAAGAAAATCCACTATTTTGTAAGGATGTGTTCCCGGAAATGGTCCCGTGAGACCGTTGCAACTGCTAGAATTCGTGTCGAGCATGGCATAAAGAATCGAAGCGGCGGTGCTGTCATTCGACATGTCAACATTACCCGGTCCTCGAGTGATGCCATAATAACGCATCACATTGAATGTGGCAACAGGACCGCAGTTGTTATTGTAAGAAGCAAAAGCCGCACTAGAGCCAACGGCATAATCTTGAAAGGGGTTGAGAGGAACAGCATCCATATTCTGATAAAGAGTGATGCCGCCGTTCATTCCACGCAGAATAGCGTGCTGGTTCCCTGCAACATCTTGAAATGGAAGGGGATCGATGAAATAACTAATACCGGAATAATCCCAAGGAAACAATGCTTCTGCTGCCGACACGACATTAGACACAAGAAGAAAAAAAATGATTCCCCACAATCGAGTCAAAACAACGACGCGAGACCTAAATAGACTTTTCTTGTTCATAACATTCTCCCCAACTTGACATTAAAGATTTGTTTCTCTGAGCGCAACTTCTTGTTTCTATTATGCCTTTCTAAATAAATCGGGGTATTTCTTGTCAACAAAACTTTCTTCTCCTAAATCTGCTCATAAGAGACATCGTATCGGGGAAAAGATGCACCCCTGCCTGTTTTTTCTCTTACCGTATTGTTTTTGTTGGGTCTTTTTTTTGTTTCGACGAGAGATCTACCGAAGTTTTGCACGAAAATCGGCCTAGGGCGGAAACAGGTCAGATAAAATCGTTATGAGAAAAAAGATCTAGGGGAAAGGTAAAGAGGGGGGAGCGCCAAGATATTGAAGGCAATAACGATCATCGCCCGCTTGAGCCATACAGGATTCGTTCCACTCCTTGACGCGGGAATTGCCGTCTATAAGCGTCACGATGCCTGCGATAACCGCAGTAGGTCCCGCTATGAGGGCGAACCAGCCAAAGCCGAGCAAGGCATCGTCATGTTTGGTCGCCCCAAACGGAATGAAATAAATAGTCGAACTGGTGAGCAACAATCCACCGGGGAGCAGGATGCCGCCGGCTAGTTCTTCTTTTTTGCCATAAAGCGCATCATGGTAGAGTTTTTTGCAGGGATCGTTGACCGGTTCGGCATCCGGTTTTTTCATGGTAGCGCATGAGGCGAGAAGAGAGAGGATCAGCCCCCAAAGGATTATGCGGGAAGCCGCCTGTTCGGGGCGCATACGATACTGGTCCTGTTTCATGCGGTCATACCAACCCGTCATCTTATCGAGGGGCGTGCGTGTCTTGCTCGGTGTCGAAGACGAGCCGCGGGCCGGGGAGGGTGACGCCGAGTATCTCTTCGAGCGAATAGCGGTGTTCGCGCAGGAGGTCGAGGTAGGCCCGTTCCCGGAGCGGTGCGCCGGGGAAGTCCTCGGGACGCGGAAGGCGATCCTGCGGCATCGCGCGGAGCGCCGGGCAGTCGCGCCGGAGCGTTTCGCGCCATTCGGCGTCGGTGAAGAACTCCTCGACGAAGGGGGTCTCGCGGCACTGGGCCGGCTTCGCCGGTTCTATGGAGCAGAGTTTATCGCGCAGGAAAAGGCACGCGCGCTTTTCGTCCTTGCGGAGCGTCAGGTAGGGGAGGTAGAGGTAGCCCTGCTGCTCATCGCGCAGTTCGAGGATGAGGAACTCGGTGTAGCGGTCCACCGTCTCCTGCAGGGGAATGCCGAGGTGGCGCGCGATTGCGCGGACATCGTCGGGTAGCAGGAATACCGAGCCGTCGCCGATACAGCAGGCGCCGCAGCGGCGGCAGGTGAAGCGGTCACGGTTCGACGGCGTCACGGGCGGCCTCCTCTTTCGGGGTGGTCTCGACGGGCATCATAGCCCCGTCCGTTTCGCGATGCCGGACGGTCGAGAATATGAATACCGACGCGACATCTTTTTTGTACTCCTCCTTTTCGAGCCCGTACTGCGTTCCTTTCGCGGAAAGGCGGCGGAGCGGGTTCTTGTCGTATTCCCACGGCAGGAGGCGTATCCGGGCGCCGCGCGAGGCGAGCATGAGCCCGTCGCGCTCCTTCATGGCAAGCGCCGCTATCTTTTTCTCGTCGGGCTCCATGATGCGGGCGTAGTGCCGGTGGAACGCCGTTTCCAATGTCATCTCGGCGGTATCGAGTTTTTTCGCGTTCGCCATCTCGCGCAGAAGCCCCGGCAGTTTCGCGAGTATCGCCCCGAACGTCTCGTCATAGAAGGATACGGTGAGCGGGCGCTGCTGGCCGGAGCGTTTCAGAAGCGAGACGGTCAGCGATACGACGGGGTCGCGTGTCGGGTCGGTGTCGCAACGGTCGTTGCGCAGGCAGTCGCGCAGAGCGATCGCCCCGGCGGCGAAGTCCCGTTCGTCGCGGATGATGAGCGCACCGCGAGGGCCGAGGAAAAGGTGGTCCCACCCCGCGATCGGTTTTCGCGCGAACACCGCGGCGGTGAGCGGCGATGCGTCGCGCACCGTATCGTCGAAAAAGATGCAGGAGGCGCCGCTTTTCATGAGGTCCTGTTCGCTTGCGGGGACAGCGGGAAGGAATTCGGCGCCGGGGGGCGCTTCGCGGCCGGCGGCGGCGAGCGTCACGCACTGTTCGGCGGCAAGCCGGATGAGCGGGTCACGCGACCGGGCCAGTTCACGCGCCACGACGATGAGGGCGAATACGATAAAGGAGGCGAGCAACAACCCGCTTGCTATGCGAAGGAATCTATCGGCGGTGAAGGTCGGCATGCCGTGCCGCCCGGTCACTGACCTTCGCCGGTGCCGAACGCGGAGATCCAGTTGTGGTTGTATTCGACGGCCGCTTTCTCAAGCAAGGCCTTGGTGTAGGAAGAGATGATCTCGCGCGATTTACCGCCCTGCAGGCTCCGCCGGATGGTCTCTTTCTCGGTGGTGAACTTGGCCATGTCGGCCGGCGTGTGCTTGGCCACCATCGCGATGACCGCCTTGTCGTCCACCATGACCGGCGCCGGGAGGTACCCCGGAACGGCGGGCAGGGAGAAGAGGCTCTTCACGAGGTCGGCCGATATGCCGATGTCGGGGATATAGCGGGCCGTTCGCTTGATGGCGGTCTGTTCCTGTACGGCGAGGTCCCAGTCGGGGAAGTCCTTTTTGAGAAGTTCCGGTTTGTAGGAACCGCCGGAGAAGAGCGAGAGCGCCTTGGCCGCTTCGGCCTTCACCAGAGCGGCGATGCGGTCCTTGACGATCAGTTCGCGGGCGATATCGCTTTTCACTTCGTCGAACGGACGCTCCGTGCCGTCATCTTTCCGCCAGCGCTCCTTGTTGTCGGCGAGGAACGACTTGGCGCGCGCCTCGTCCTTGGCGAGCAGTTCGGCGATCTCCTTCTCCTCGACCGACTGCGCTATCTTTTCGCGCGCTTCGGGTTTCATGCGGCTCTCGGATATGACGAGGAATTGGGCGTCGATCGATTCATTGTTGTTGATGAATTCCTGCGATATCTCGCTCTCCGACACATCGGCCGAATCGGTCAGGAACCGGCGGAGTTTCTCGGCGAACAGGTCGCGGCGCACCTTTTCCTCGTACGCCGCTATCGTCATCCCCATCTGGAACTGGACGAACCGGGTATACTGGTCGCGGTCGAAGGCCTCTCCCTTCAGGAAATAGGGGGTCTCGGTTATCTCGCGGCGTATCTCCTCGTCGGTCACTGCAAAGCCGAGGTCCTCGGCCTTCTGGGCGAGTAGCATGACCTCGACGAGGCCGTCGAGCGCCGACTTGGAGAGGTTCATCTCCTTGGCCTTCTGCGCGTTGAATTCTGGGATCATGCGCTGATAGAAATCATAATAGTTGTTGAATACGAAGCGGAACTCCGACTGCGTGATGGTATCGCCGTTGACCATCGCGACCCAGTTCGGCTGGGCGCGACAGCCCTGATCGCCGGGCCCGAAACTGATGACGAAGGTGACGATGATGGCGGCGAACATCAGGTAGATGACGAGAGAACCGCTTTTTTTCCTCAGATCGGCGAACATGACTAACCTCTTGACTTTTCTAAACAACTAATCAAGCAGGGGGCATTCTAGCGGGTTTATGCCAAAAAGCAACTTTTCGGTGGGTGGATATCGCGGGAGAGTTCTACTATGTGCCGGTGTGGCCGAAACCGCCTGTGCCGCGATCGGTGCCGGAGAGAGCATCGGCCATGACGAAGCGCGCCGATTCGATCTTCGCGAGGATGAGTTGCGCGACGCGGTCGCCCTTTTTTACGGCGAACTCTTTGTCGGAAAGATTGGCGAGGATGACCTTTATCTCACCGCGGTAGTCACTGTCGACGGTGCCGGGCGAGTTGAGGACGAATATGCCTTCCTTGAGCGCGAGTCCCGATCGCGAACGGACCTGTATCTCCCAGCCGGACGGTATCTCGCAGAAGAGCCCCGTCGGGACGGCGGCCCAGCCGCGCGGCGGTATGATGGTGTCGGTCGACGCGCGGACATCGGCACCAGAGGAGCCGGCGGTCTGGTAGGAGGGGAGGGGCAGGCCGGGAGCGGCCGTTATCTTGACGGTGACGCCGTCGGTCATATTATGAGCGGTCTTTCCGGTCGCCGTGGGGTTTACGGTCACGGTCGCGGTCACGACCGCGATCGCGGTCGCGGTCGCCGTGCGGTTTGCGGTCGCGCCGTTCGCGGCGCGGCTCCTCGCCGTCGTCCTTGGTGAAATCGCGCTCGAAGTCGGAGGGCTTCATGCTGAGTTTGAATTTGCCGGCCCCCTCGAGTTCGACGACGATGACGCGGACCGTGTCGCCGAGTTTGAGGACATCGCTGACGCTCTCGATGCGTTTGTCGGCTATGCGGCTGACATGGAGGAGTCCGGTCTGTCCCGGCATGACCTCGACGAATGCGCCGTAATCCTCGATGCGGGTGACCACCCCTTCGTAGGTCTTGCCCTTTTCCGGTTCGTCGGTGAAGGACTTGACCATCGCGATGGCCGCGTCGAGTACTGCGCCGTCCTTGGCCGCGATGAGCACCGAGCCGTCCTGCTGGACCTCGATCTCCGCGCCGGTCTTCTCGACGATCGATTTGATATTCTTGCCGCCGGTGCCGATGAGATCGCGTATCCGCTCCGGGTTGATGTGGATGGTGACCAGTTTCGGGGCGAGCGGCGAAAGTTCCGCGCGGTGTTCGGGTAGCGCCTTTTCCATCTCGCCGATGATGTGGATCCGTCCGTCGCGCGCCTGCGCGAGGGCCCGGCGCATCACCTCCTGCGGGAGGCCGTGTATCTTGATATCCATCTGTATCGCGGTGATGCCGTCCTTGGTGCCGGCGACCTTGAAATCCATGTCGCCGAGGTGATCTTCGTCACCCATGATGTCGGAGAGTATCGCGTAATCGTCGCCCTCCTTGATAAGCCCCATCGCGATGCCCGCGACGTGTTTCTTGAAGGGGACGCCGGCATCCATGAGCGCGAGGCAACCGGAGCAGACGCTTGCCATCGATGAGGAGCCGTTCGATTCCAGTATCTCGGAAACCACGCGGACGGTGTAGGCGAACTCCTCCTTGGGCGGCACGAAGGATTTGAGCGCCCGTTCGGCAAGATTGCCGTGACCGATCTCGCGACGGCCCGGCGCCCGGAGGCGCCCGACCTCGCCGACCGAGAACGGCGGGAAGTTATAGTGGAGCATGAATGTCTTGCGCGTTTCCTCAAGCACCGTGTCGACCCGCTGTTCGTCGGAACCGACCCCGAGCGTGATGGTGCCGAGCGACTGGGTCTCGCCGCGGGTGAATATCGCCGATCCGTGGACCTGCGGCAGAACGCCGGTCTCTATCCAGATCGGGCGTATGTTCGTGGGGCCGCGACCGTCGATGCGGCGACCCTCTTCGGTGATCATGCGGCGCATGGTCTTCTTGAGGACATCCTCGAATATGGCTTTTGCGCGATTCTGGACCTTCTCAGGTTCATCCGCGTTCAGGAACTGGGCCCCGCCCGCGAGCGATTCGGCGACCCGTTCACCTACCGAGGTCTTGACCTCTTTTATTGCCTCATAGCGCGCCAGTTTCTCGCGGATGGCGAGTGCCTCCTTGAGTTTGTCCACCGCGAAGAGTTCGATGAAATTGCGAAGGGCCGCGTCATCAGGGTTCTGCGGGTCCTGTCGCTTGACCGGCGCGACCTTGGCCATGAGCGCCTCCTGCATCTCGATAAGCGGCAGGGTCGCCCGATGACCGCGGGCGAGCGCCTCGGCGATCTCGTCCTCGGTCGCTTCCCGCGCTTCGCCCTCGACCATGAGTATCGAGTCGCGGTTGGCCGCCATGATGATGTTGAGCCGGGCCCCCTCCTGAGCCTGAGGGGTCGGATTTATGAAGTACTCCCCGTCCTTGAGTACAACGCGGACCCCGCCGATGGGGCCGAGGAAAGGGACATCGGAGATCATGAGCGCCGCCGACGCGGCGGTGATGGCAATGACGCGCGGGTCGCAGTTCTCGTCATGGGAGAAGAGATTCACGAGCAGTTGCGTCTCGCTCCGGTACCAGTCGGGGAACAGGGGGCGTATCGGTCGGTCAATGATGCGGGCCGCTAATTTCTCGTCGGTGTTCGGCTGGCTTTCGCGTTTGAGGAAGCCGCCGGGGAACCGCCCCGCCGCGTAGAATTTCTCGATATAATCGACGGTCAGCGGGAAGAAATCCTGTTCCGCCGCCACATCGCCTTTCGCGGCCACGGCGGTCGCGAGCAGGACCGAATTGCCGTAGCGGCACCATACGGCGCCGTCGGCCTGTTTCGCGTACTTGCCGGTCTCCAGTGAAAGAGGGGTGCCCTCGAATACGATGGACTCTACGTGATGGGTCTTCATGATCACCTCATTGTTTTGCGTGTGGTTCAGGATAGTGAGCGGGACACAAAGTGTGCGCTACTTTCTGAGACCGAGTTCTTTTATCAGATCGCTGTAGCGGGTGAAATGATTGTCCTTGAGATATCTCAAGAGTTTCGCCCGCTTACCGACCATTTTCAACAGGCCGAGGCGGCCGTGGTTGTCCTTTTTATGGAACTTGAAATGTTCGGTCAGCTGGTTGATGCGGGTGGTAAGAAGCGCGATCTGGACCTCCGGGGAACCGGTGTCCTGCTCGTGCGTCTTGAACTTCGTGATAACGCCCTGCTTAGCGACTCTTTCCAACATCTGTTCTCTCCTTGGAAACAGAAAAATCAATCAATACAACAAAGTACAAACGGCATTATAGTGGGAAGAGCGCCAAAGTCAACTTTATTTTTTCTCCGACGAACCCCCGCGGAGCCGCGCCTTATTTCACACAGGAACCTTTCTGCTCCTCGTAGTCGTCCTTCATCTTGTAGAGGAGTTCCTGCCGGTCGGCCTTGTTCTTGTTGCGGGTGGCGATGAGTGAATCCCGCTTCTCCTCGAGTTGGTCGCGCACCAGTTCCTGAGTATGTTTTTCCTCGACCTCCATCATGTCATATTTGTCCTGTATCTTGGCGACGGTCTTCTTGTAGCGTTCCGTGATGCGCCCCTTCTCGCTCTCTATGGCCGCCTCCTTGCTGTCGGTCTGCTGACGGAACTTGCCTTCGAGTGTCACGAGTCCGCTTTTCTCCTGTTCTATCTCAAGAGACAATTGGTCCTGCTTCTTGACGAGCGCGTCCCTCTTCTCGCGGTACTCCATCTGCAGGCGCCGCTCATATCGTTCGTCGCGCCGTTTCTTCTCGTTGTTCCACCGTTCCTGTGCCTTCATCTCCTCGGCTTTCCTCTTTTCGAGCTGGCTGTCGCGGTATTGCTGGGCCATCTGGACAAGACGGTCGTTGCGTTTCCGGAAGTCATCCTTGGTGGCGAGGAATTCCTTCACCTGCTGCTCCTTCTCCTTCTTCTTTTCGAGCCGCTCCTTGCGGTATCTCTCTATCTCGGCGTTCAGGCGTTGTGACTCCTGGGCGAGCGCCATGTCGAGTTCCATTTCGGCCTTCTCGAGTTCTTCGTCCTTGAATTTCGCCTGCGCTTCGGCTCGCTTCTTCTCGATCTCCTGCTGGAATGCGTCGAGTTTCTGGGCCGTCTGCATGGCGAATTCCTCTATCTGGCGATCGAATCCCTCGGTCTCTTTCCGTTTTTCGGCCTCCTTGGCATCCCATTCGCCAAGTTTCGCGTTGAGTTCGTCGAATTTCTTCTGGTATTCATCCTCGACCTGCTTGCGGTATTTGCGGCTCTCGTCCTCAGCCGCCAGTTTGACCTTCTCATACTCGGCGAGCAGTCGCTGTTCTTCGATCGAGCGTTCCGTTTCCAGCCGGTCGCGCACCGATTCGATCCGTTGCATTTCCTTCTGGCTCTCGTCCTTCCGCCGTTCGAGGTCGGCGATCTTACGGCGATGACGCTCCGCCTCCATGTCGAAGGAGCGTTTGGCGCCGTCGTCCTTCTTCTCGAACTGCGCCATCGCCTTCTCATGGTCCCTTTTCGCCGCGTCGAGTTCCTGTTTTTTCTGCCCTTCCAGTTCCGCCGCGTATCTCCGGAGTTCGGCCGCACCGTTCCGGTCCATGTCGGTCAGTTTCCTCTCGGTCTCGTCGAGCGACCGGTCGAGTCCCTCGTCGCTGAGTTTCCATTTCGCCTTGAGGTCGTTCACCTTTCGTTTGAATTCCGCTTCGAGTTCGTCGCACTTCTTGGGGCCGGTCACGAGTGCGGTGCCGGGCTTTTTCGTTTTTGCCTTTCCCTTTTTTTTCGCCGCGTCGAGCGCGGGGGTGCAGAGCACTATCGCGGCAAGTACCGCGCAGGAACAAACGATCCGCTTCATGGAGATGCCTCCGCAGTGTTTTCTTTCTCTTGGGTCAACGGCGGAAGAATATACGCGATGCCGCGCAATTTCCACAAAAATCTATACGCCGGTCACCAAAACGGGTTTTTATTCTTGAATTCGTTCAACTTTTAGTTAGGATGCCGCAACCCTTTCTCCGGAGCGTCTGTTCATGAGAACCCGAGACCTGCCGCTTGACATCACCGCGGGACCGGTCCGCGCTACGCTGTTGGCGCTCGCCGTGCCGGTCATCATACTCAACATCCTCAAGGCGGGATACAACATCGTCGACATGTTCTGGATCGGCAGACTCGGCCCCGACTATCTGGCCGGGGTGTCGGGCTCGGTATTCCTCGTCTGGGCGATACACGGTCTGTCGCATCTCATCACGACCGGCATCGCGGCCGGCGTCTCGCGCAACGCGGGGGAGGGGCGTGACGACCGTGCGGCGGCGAATGCCGGCCGGGCGCTTTTCTATACCGTCGGTGCCGGCGCGATACTCACGGTACTCATCTATCCGATCATCCCGGACCTCATCGCCTATGTCGGCATGTCGCCGGTCGCAACGACCGCGGGTGTCCAGTATCTCGAAGTGATGACGATGTTCACCGTTGTCATCTTCCTGCTGTTCTCTCTCCATTCCATCATGATAGCGCGCGGCGACACCGTCATGCCGGTGCGCGTCTACGGGGCGACCTTCGTGCTGAACATCCTGCTGTCGCCCGTGCTGATGTTCGGCATGGGGCCTTTCCCCCGGCTTGAAACGCGCGGCGCCGCCTACGCGACGATCGTTTCTTATCTCGTTGCCTGCGTATGGTTCTGGCTCCTGATGCGGCGGCGTGGTTGGGTCTCCTTCCGGGGTGCCGGCCCTGACGGCCTGATCCCGCTCCGGCGCTATCTGTCTCTCGGTTATCCCGTCGCCCTGACCGGCATGATGTTCTCCTTCATCTATTTTTTCCTTGCCAATGTGACGGCCCGGTTCGGCGACGCAGCGGTGGCGGCGATGGGGATCGGTCACCGCGTGGAATCGATCGCATACTTTTTCTCTTTCGGGCTCGCGACGGGACTATCCGCGTTCGTCGGGCAGAACATCGGCGCCGGGCGGCCCGACCGGGCGATAGTAGGGACCCGGTACGCCCTGCGTGCCGTC
>JAKQHE010000127.1 GCA_029573155.1 bacterium | reverse complement strand
TGGTGATGCCGTAGCCGACGATGATGCCGGGATCGCCGATGTTCTCCTCGGGATCGGTGCGGATGCCGTAGTACTCGACATCGGTTATCTGGCGGTCGAGTTTGATGAGTGCGATGTCGGCGTTCAGCCCGCCGTAGGAGTTGATGTCGCCGGTCCAAGTGTCGTGCTTGACCACCTGCTCGGCCTGCGCGATCGTGGTGCCGCCGTACATGATGTTGGCGCCCGACTTGACGGTGATGGAACCGGGGTTATTCACCGCGTTCATCACGATGACCCCGTTCTCCTTGAGATAGACGCAGTGACCCGCCGTGAGGAGGACCTCCGGGTCGATAAGCGTCGCGGTGCAGAGCGACTGCCCCATCGAGGAGTTGAGTATGAGGCCGACGACCCCCTTGTACATCTGATAGTTGGTCTCCTGCCCGTTGACGATGAACGGCTGCAATTCCTCGCCGGTCGGACCGAGCGGGTCGGTCGCCCACCCGCCGAACAGGAACTCGGGGATATTGAGCCGCGATCCCGGATCGGGAAGCAGGGGGTACGGGGTATCGGCACCGAGGACACCGGTAAGAAGCAGCAGCATCGCCATCGCGAGCAACGATCGTTTCATAAGATACCTCCTCTAACGCGTTCCACAGTCATTAGACCAGCGAGGGACAGTATAAGTTCCATCACGCCTCTTTGCAACCTCTTTGTTGAGCAAAGGGCGTTCCGTGACCATATCATCATTTATATCAATATGTTAACAACTAACAGCGGTTCGATAGAAAAGAGAAACGCAGGGAAAACTTTCCTAAAAGGGGCGACGCGCTATAATCGCCCGAGCAACCGAATAGGGGGAATATCCCATGACCAAGACGGCACTCATCACCGGCATCACCGGGCAGGACGGCGCCTATCTCGCCGACCTTCTTCTCGAAAAGGGATACACGGTCCACGGCATCAAGCGGCGGTCGTCGCTGTTCAACACCGACCGCATCGACCATCTCTATCAGGACCGGCACAAGCGGGCGGTAAAGTTCTTCCTCCACTACGGCGACCTGACCGACGCGACCAACCTCATCCGCATCGTGCAGGAGGTCCAGCCCGACGAGATATACAACCTCGCGGCGCAGTCGCATGTCAAGGTGTCGTTCGAAACGCCCGAGTACACCGCGAACGCCGACGCGCTCGGCACCCTGCGGCTCCTTGAGGCGATCCGCATCCTCGGCCTCGAGAAGAAGACCCGGTTCTATCAGGCGTCGACCTCGGAACTCTACGGGCTCGTGCAGGAGACGCCGCAGAAGGAGACGACACCCTTCTACCCGCGCAGTCCCTACGCCGCCGCGAAACTGTACGGCTACTGGATAACGGTGAACTACCGCGAGGCCTACGGGATGTTCGCCTGCAACGGGATACTGTTCAACCACGAATCGCCGGTCCGCGGCGAGACCTTCGTTACCCGCAAGATAACGCGCGCCGCGGTCCGTATCGCGCTCGGCCTACAGAAGACGCTCTACCTCGGCAACCTCGGGGCGAAGCGCGACTGGGGCCACGCGAAGGATTATGTCCGCGCCATGCACCTGATGCTCCAGCACGACACGCCCGAGGATTTCGTCATCGCGACCGGTCGCACCACCGAGGTGCGCGAATTCGTACGGATGGCGTTCGACGGCATCGGGATAACGGTCGAGTTCGACGGCGAGGGGGCACGCGAGACCGGGGTGGTGGCGGAGATCGATGAGGAAAGACTCATCGCGGCGGGCGGCAAGAAGGGGGCGGTCAAGAAGGGGGCGACGGTGGTGAAGGTCGACCCGCGCTACTACCGGCCGACCGAGGTCGATCTGCTCGTCGGCGACGCGTCGCGGGCGCGCAAAAAACTTGGCTGGAAGCCGGAACATACGCTCGAAGAACTGGTGCAGGAGATGGTCACCGCCGACATGGCCGAGGCGCGGCGCGACGAACTGCTCAAGGAACACAACTACCGGATCCGCCTGAGCGAAGGGGACTAGATCGATGGAAAAGAACGCCAAGATATATGTCGCGGGGCACACCGGGCTGGTCGGCGGGGCGCTGTGGCGTGACCTGCAGAAGAAGGGCTACACGAACCTCGTCGGCCGGACGCTCGCCGAACTCGACCTGCGCGACCGGCGGACGGTCGACGCCTTCTTCGCCACCGAAAAGCCGGAGTATCTGCTCCTCGCGGCGGCCCGCGTCGGCGGCATCGTCGCGAACAACACCTACCGCGCCGACTTCATCTACGACAACCTGCTCATCGAACTGAATCTTATCGACGCCGCCCACAAACACGGGGTGAAGAAACTGCTCTTCCTCGGCTCGTCGTGCATCTACCCCAAACTGGCGCCCCAGCCGATGACCGAACCGGCGCTACTCACGGGAGAACTCGAATACACCAACGAACCCTACGCCATCGCGAAGATAGCGGGGATCAAACTCTGCGAATCGTACAATATCCAGCACGGGACCAACTTCATCGCGGTAATGCCGACCAATCTCTACGGACCCGGCGACAACTTCGACCTGCAGACGAGTCATGTGATGCCCGCGATGATACGGAAGTTCCACGAGGCGAAACAGCGCGGCGATAAGGCGGTGACGCTCTGGGGGACCGGAACGCCGAAGCGCGAATTCCTCTATGTGGATGACCTCGCCGACGCCTGCGTCTTCCTGATGGAGAAGGTGAATTTCGCCGATCTGTCGAAGGGGATGAAAGAGGTGCGCAACACCCATATCAATATTGGCACCGGCGTCGATCTCACGATACGCGAACTGGCTGAACTGGTGAAAAAGACGGTCGGCTTCACAGGCGATATCCTCTGGGACACGACCAAGCCCGACGGGACGCCGCGCAAACTGCTCGATGTCTCGAAACTGCAGTCGCTCGGCTGGAAACCCAAGACAATGCTTGAAGAAGGTGTCCGGAAAGCCTACGACTGGTACTGCGCTAATAAAGCCTGACGACATAAAATCGGGCGGGGGTGGCCCATGAAGAACCAGATTAATTATAACTTGTCTCCTTTTTCTAATTATATCCTGCGTCTTTTTTTGTTACTTCTAATCATCGTACCCATCAATGTTTATTCGGGTAAAAAGCACACTTATTTGCTTGAAAATGGGGTAGAGTGCCACGGGGAACCTGCGGGCGAGACTTCCCCCAAAATAGATTTAAAGGAACAAGGTATTTTGGGCGAGAAAATGGAGAACATACAAAAGATGTTTGGTAAAACAGAAATGTTTGATCCAAACTCTTCCAGTGCCATTAGTCCAGAAGTGTTATGCTATGCCTCGGAAGACGATAAAGATAAAACCCTTTTGGTGATTGAGTCTGGACCCATGGGCGGGTTTGGCAGAACAGTTTCCAGTTATGCCATTTATGCTGACAAGGGCGATTTTCCACATTACCAAAGATGCTTAAAGACAAAAAAAGTCACACGGAACATCTCGACGCAAAATGGAATTTCTCTTTCTACCACAAAGGACAATGCCAAAAACATCTTGGGCAGTAAAATCACATGCGATGTTAAAGGTCATTTGCTTTATTGGTACGACAAAAAGATCGTCATGTCAGAAGAACAATATCAAAAACATGTTAGGGGTCATGAGAACGACATTCCTCAACCGTCAAATTTCTATTTTAGATCGGCATTCATCCTTCTGGAGTACCGAGATATCTACATTAAAAAAATCTCGGTCGGCGCTTTTGAATCGACATGAAGGTGTAAAAGAGAAGAGAGAGACGGGTGGTTGGTTCTCAATATCCAGAAAATCGTTAGATATTACGGCCGCCTGACCCCAACGGCGGCGATGCAGGCGGCGAGCGCCAGCAGGTAGGCCGCAACCCCGACAAAGAAGGTCACCGATATCCCGAAAAAGAGCGACAGCGCCGTCGCGAGGACCGATGAGACGACGCCCAGCGCCCCGTTGATCCCCCACAGCCACGGCCCCCATTCCTTCTGTTCGCCTTCGAGCGACGCCATGCCGGTCGGGAACGGCATCCCGAGCACCGTACCGATGGCCGCCATCACCCCGGCGCTGTAGAGTATCCGCACCGTGAGCGGCAGCCCCGAAAGGTGCGGCAGTACGAACATGTTCACACCGCCTGCCGCCGTCACCACCGCGATGAGCAGGATGAAGATATGGACCGGCTTCAGTTTCCCTTTCAGCCGCCCCGCGAGCCAACTGCCGAAGCCGGTGAACAGCAGTATCGTGCAGAGGACCACGAGCAGACTGTAGGTCGGGTGGCCGAGGAAGACGGTGAACTTCTGGATGAGCGCTATCTCGATGAGCATGAAGCCGAGCCCGATGGCGGCGAAGTAAACGCTCCACGGGTGGCGCAGCATCGCCGCGCTTTTCCGTTCCATCGCCGAGAGTATCGGCACGATGACGAGCAGGATCGCGAGCACCGTCACGATGCCGAGCAGGATGAAAAGGTTGCGCACCGCGCCGAGGTTGGTGTTGAGCGGGCCTTCTTTCTCTATGCCGCGGTATTGGAGAAGCGCCGAGGGTTTGAGCATATTGAAGAAGAAGGGGTTGTCGTCGGTCGGCGCGGTGAGTTCCAACGGGTAGGCGGCGATCATCGCGTCGCGCCGGTCGCGGTCGACGATGTGTTGGAACACCGACTGTCCCTCGTACCCCGCCGCGAGCAGGACATCGAACCGGTAGCGGTCGCAGGTGGAAAGGAAGGCGTGTACCGCGTCGCCGTCGAACGGTTTTTTCGAAACGATGATGGTGCCGGTGCCGTAGGCGACATCCTCGCGGGCCCGTCGCTCTTCCGCGGTGAGGCCGGGCGGCTCCTCGCCCGCATAGGTGGTCGCGGCGAGCATGATGTGGGCGGCGGGTTTCTCGACCCCCGCGGCGGCAAGCGCCTCGTAGGCAAGCGAGGCGAGCCGCAATATCTCGCCGGGTCGTTTCTTGTAGTACCAGCGCGACATCGTTACGACGCCACGGTCGGTCAGTTTCGACAGGAACGCCTCCCATCCCTCGACGGTGTAAAGCGAATTCTCGGTCAGGACGAAGGCGCCCGACGCGGTCGCCGCCCACGAGTCGATGAGCGACGCCTGTATGATGTCGAAGGTAAGATCGGTCCGTTCGATGAAACTGCGCGCCTCGTCGTGGACGAGATGTACATTCGGGAAGTCGGCGAACGGATAGGTGAATTCACGGTACGGGCCGGTTATCGCCTCGAGTATCCGTTCGTTTATCTCGATGCCCCAGATCTCCTTCTGGTTGAAGTGGAGCGCGGAGAGGATATCGCGCCCGCCGCCGACGCCGATGACCGCCACCCGCGCGTCGGGAACGACGACATGGGCGAGGTTGGTGATGTCGTACCGGAGATGCTGGAGTTCCTCTATCGGTTTCCCGCGCATCGTGATGATGGTCGCCGCGGCCGCGTCGATGATGAGGTTCTTCTGCCCCACCTTATAGTCGGGGAACTCCTCGGGAAAGGCGTTCGATGTGCCCCAGCCGAAGGCGGAATCGATGTAATTCTGGACGGTTATCCGCGAGAATGGGGTCCATCCCTCCCATTCGGTGAGGTTGTCGACCGCGACGATGAGTTGACCCGTCTCGACCTTCTGCCACTCGATGCGGAAGAACCGTTCGAAGTGGTTGGCTCCGGCGACGAGGACGAAAAGGAGGCAGAGCGCGAGCGCCGCGCGGTGGCGGGCGAGCAGATAGGCGGCGACCGCCGGGAGCGCCGCGACGAGTATGACAAAACTGATCGCGTCGGTCAACCGCAGGAAAAAGAAGAAGAGCAGCGCCCCGGCCGCCGCGCCGGCGAGGTCGGCGGCATACAGGCCGCTCACGAGCGCGATGAAACGGGTCGACAGTATCGCCGACACGACGACGCCCGAGAAGTAGAAGGGGATCGCCGCGATGGCGTAGATGAGGGCCATCGAATAGATGCCGACGCCGCTGGAACGAGGGACGAATGGTATCGAGAGGAGCGCGAGGAGCGCAAGCACCGTCGCGATCGAGAAGTAGAGCGCATAACGGGCGATACGGCCGACCAGCGTTGTCTCGTCGAGCGCCGACCAGCGCGAAACAAAGACCTTTGCCGCGCCGGTCGCCATCCCGAGCATCGCGACCGATATCGCCATGAAGGCGTAGTGATACCACATCGTGACGCTGAAGATGCGGGGCAGCGCCGTTTCGAGCGCGAGCGTCGCGAGCGCCGTGAGGAAGATGGTGACGAAAAGTCGCCGCGTCATGCGGGAGCCGTCAGAAACAGAACCGCGCGCCGATGCCGATATTGAAATCGGGGGCCGGCGCCGGCAGGATATTGAAGAGGAAGGCCATCTCGAAGAATATCTCTATCGGGAAACTCTTTATCTGGTAAAGGATGCCGCCCGGCAGGCGGAGCGCAAGGAGGAACCGCCAGTCGTGCAGGTCGTGGTAATAGACCGAGTACCGGTAGTGGTCGAACAGGCCCAACTGCAGACCGCCACCGATGTAGAGGGCGGTGTCGCCCTTCGGTATCGGGATGAGATCGTAGAACCGGAACAGATAATCCGATTGGAATACGACCTTCTGGTGGTAGTCCCAGCCCCAACCCCACGCCGCGAGGGCGTCGATACCCATCATGTCGTCGAAGAACCAGCGGAAGGAGATGCCGGTCGGCTCGCCGAGGAAGAGTCCGAGACCGAAGTCGCGCGACCGGGCCGTGGGCCACTTACCGGGTGCGGTCTCCGGTTCGCTTTTCTTCTCTTCGGCCTGCGGCTGCTCGGCGGGCGGTTCCTGTTGCTCTACCACCTCCGGCTGTTCGACCGGTTCCGGCTGTTCGACCGGTTCCGGCTGTGCGTTCAATTCCTCGCCCTCCGGCGTGACGATCTGGGCGTCAAGCAGGCCGGGGATGATGGAGAAGAGGCAGAACAGCGTCAGGGCCGCTGGCATCATAAAAGGTCGTCGCATCATGGTCCTCCGCTCGATGAACGGACCGATTATAGGGACTCGTGGCGCAAAAAGAAAGTTTTCGCAGTTCTCGGGCGCTCTTCCTGTGACTGTTGACTCAGACCCGTGAACGGAGTAACCTGCCCCGTCCGACACGAACGGTCCGGAGGAACATCATGCGGGAACTCGTCGTCGCCGCGTGCGCGGCGCTCATCTGCCTGTCCGCCTGTCGCGAGAAGCCGGTCAGCGCCTTCTCGTTCCGCGGTCTCGGCGGCGATCTGACGGTCACCTACGCCGGTCCGAGGGATGCGGCGTTGGAGGAGCAGGTGCAACGCCGCGTCGGCGAGATATCGGCGACGCTCAACTACTACAGTCCCGGCAGTCTTCTCACTCATCTCAATACCGAAGGGCACACGGGGCCGGTGGTGGTCCCCGGCTGGTTCTGCCAACTGCTCGCCTCGTCGGTGAACTTCACCCGCGAAACGGGAGGCAAGTTCGACATCACCTACAAGAGCGAAGGGTATCTCTGGGACATCCACCGCGCCGAAGTGCCCGATCCCGCTGCGGTGCGGGAACTTCTGCCGCTCGTCGGGGTGGAGAATCTCGTGCTCGATTGTGAAAAGAACACGGTCGCCTTCAGGAAGGAAGGGGTGAAACTCGACCTCGGCGGCATCGCC
>JAKQHE010000093.1 GCA_029573155.1 bacterium | reverse complement strand
CGGCGGCGGTCCGCTCAACGACATAAAGCGTGCCATCGTTCTTGTCCACAGCGAGCGCTATCACTTCCTGATCCCTTCCTTCTCCGAGCGGTTCCCATGTGCCGGTCGGGATATGGAAGCGAGCCACATAATTAGCCAAGACATTGCCGATCAAAGTAAAATCGCCGCCGACATACAGATACTCCCCGTGCTGCGCCATGGCAAGAACGCTACCATTCGTACCGGACGATCCCGGATTCATCGCGACCCAGCGCTCGTCGCCGTCGGCCGCCGATAAAACACCGGTACAGAGAATGCCAACCAACGCAACCACCGTAAGAATTATGTTCCGCATGGACCCGCCCCCGGTTCAATGAAAGATATTCTGTTGGATTTAATCAGAAACCGTGATGATTGTCAAATGGAAAGATGGCGCTAGAACACCACCGAACAGCCGCAGCCTTCGTCCTTCGGTTTGGCGGTGAGGGCGTCGTCGTCGGGGAGAAGTGAGTCGTGAGTCGTGAGCGGCGAATCGGTGTCGGCCATGAAGTTGTCGTCGCTTATGTCGCTTTCGTCCTTTTCGTCCTTTATCAATTCATCCTCGTCGGTGATGAGGTCGTCGTCGGTCTCCGGTTCTTCCTCGACATCGACCGCGAACTGCTTGACGCCGTACGCGCCGTTCTTGGCGATGTAGAGCAGTTCTATCGCCTCTTTTGTATGGTAGGGCTGGAACTTCTCCTTGAATTCGGCGCCGTCGCGGACCGGTTTGCCGTCGCGGTACCAGATGAGGTGGAGATAATCGTCCCCGTTCTTCACGGTGAAGTGAAGCGGATCGGCCCACGGTATCCATTCTTCGTACTCGACCTCCGGCTCGGGGGCGGCGACGGTATCGGGTGAGAGGGTCGCCGACGCATCGTTCCGGATGAATTCCCGTTTCAGGAACCCTTCAAGGGTCGAGCCGGCCGCCACGGTCCCCTTCGCGGAGATCAGGATGCTCTTGCGGTCGGCCGAGAGCATCGCATCGTCGATGATCGGATCGGCCGCGTCGAAGAGGTAGCCGAGTTCCTTCGCCGGCATTACGAACCGGAGCCGGTAGGTTTCGTCGGTCGGCAGAAAGTTCACGACGACCGCCTGCGCCGTTTCGGCCGTCCCGTTGCCGCCGATGTAGAGCGAGGTCGTTTCGCCCGCAGTGTACTCGACCCAGAAGTTGCCGAGCGGTATCGAAGGGAATCCCGCATTCTCACCATCGAGGGAGGGTGCGCAGGAGCCGTCATCGACGCAGATATAGGAGATGCTCGTCGTGTCGGTATCGAGGTCCTGATAGACGGGACGAATGCCCCAGTAGGTCTGACCCGAACTTGCGGCGCTCTTGGTCTGGGTGAGGTAGAGATCCTGCGGCGTGAAAAGTCCGGTACCGGGGATGACCTCGTCGCCCGCCTCGTAATGGTAGAGGGCGTCGCCGTGGGTATGGCCCGCGAAGTACATCGGCGGACGGGGGATTTCGGTCAGCATCGCGCCTACGAGCCGTATGCCGGTGTTGTAAGTGCCGCTCTCGGCGAAGATCGTGTCGAGTATATTGCTGTCGTATGCTACCGTTTCGATGTTCCACTCTTCGCCGAAAAGGGCGCCGAGTATCTTGTTCTTCGGATATTTCTCCATCGCGGTGTACTCGTAGCCGTCGTTGACCATCCCGAGCGGCAAATGATGCGAGAAGAGCATCGCCACCTCGCCGACGGCGAACGATTCGGTCGCCCACAGCAACTGTGGATCGGAGAGGAAGCCGCCGTAGTTGCTGACCGGCGGCGCGGCGTTGTCGCCGATGCCGATCGGCTTGCCCGAGGCGCGGCGCTCGGCGGTACCGTCATAGGTGTTAAGCATCATCAGCGTCTTGCCGAATATCTTGAAGGAAAAGTAGGTGGGGCCGATGAAGGCGCGCCAGTAGTTGAGTCCGTCGCGCTCCAGCGGCGAGGCGAAATCCTCCTCGCTCTGGAACTTCGCGTAACCGTCGTGATTGCCCGGCACGCCGAAGAAGGGTATCTCGGCTTTTTCGAGGTACTGAACGATATCCTCGTATTCGCGCTGGTGGTTGATGCCGAACACCAGATCGCCGAGGCAGGCGATGAAATCGGTGTCCATGGCGCTCATCTGGGATATGGCGATCGCGATGATCCCCTGCTGGCGTGAATAGTCCAGTAGGTCGTCGGAGAAACCGGGATAGGAGTGATCGTTCCAGTTCATATTGATGTCGCTTTTCGACTGCAGGTCCTCTATCTGCGGGTCGGTCCAGACGGTGAAGGCGATCCGTTCCTCGGGGATGAACCCGACGCCGTTATCGACCCGGATGGTCGCCCCGCCGATGGTGACATTGAGATCGTACACCCCGTGCGGCAACCGGTAAGGCACATCAAAGAAGAAGCGCGTAACGCCGTTGCCGACCGGCAGTTGGCCGCGCGGGAAGAGGGTCAGGAAGGCGACAAAACCGCTATCGCTATCCTTGCCGATATCGACGCGGTCCACCGTGTCGGTACCGCAGGCGGCGAACACCGAAAGTTCGTCCTCCTCCTCGGTCACGAGCGCCGGGGCGCCGGGGGCGGGATAGAGCACCGAACCGATGCGACCGTTCTGCACCGCGAGCGTCTGCTCGAACTGGATGTAGTTCGGGAACAGCGGCGTCGCGTGAGGATAGCCCTCGACCGAGGCGAACGAGTCGCCGGCGAGTATCGCGAGCGGGGAAAAAAGTGCGAAAACGCACACAGCGGCTAACCGTAAAGTCATCGTCGCCCCATTTTTAATTCACGAAAGGATAACAATTGCACGGAGAAAGGCAAGAAAAATAGACCGGCGTGTCAGTTCAGAACGGGTCGTTTACGGAATAAGGGAACAGGAACAACCGTCGTCCTTCGGCTTGGTGTTGTCATCGGGGATGAAGGCATCCTCATCGCCGAGCAGTTCATCGCCCGTTTCGTCGGGGACCTCGTTGTCCACGACGGTGGTATCGGTGACCGTGGTGTCGGTAACGGTGCTATCCTTATCGGGGGCGATATCCGGCTTTACCGCATCAGCGTCGGTGACCGTATCATCCGTGACCTCTTCATCGGTCACGCTGTCAACATCGCTCTCTTCTTCGTCTATCGGAACATCGTCCGTCATCACATCGTCGATGACCACTTCGTCCGGCTCCTCCTCGTCAACGACCTCCTCGTCCAACAAGGTTTCGTCGGGAAGGATATCATCGGTCGCTATATCATCGGGCAGGATGTCGTCGGGCTCTACCGAGTCATCGTCGGGCTGTTCCACCACCGCGATCGACAGTTCGTATGCTCCGCTTCCCTCTATTGCGATGTACACTGTGCCGCCCGCTTCGGGGGCATAGGTCATCTCCACCCCGCCGCCGGGACCGGATGCCCCGTAGGTGAGACACGCCTCGCTTTCTCCGCACACGCCTAGCAGGTTCAGCGCGACCAGGTCGCTCTCGCCCAGCATCACGGCGATCCGGTACTCCACACCTGCCTCCACCGTCAGTTCGTACACGATGTCGCTGGTCGGCTCGCTCTCTCCCGTGCAGAGCGGACCGTAATAGGTCGTGAGCCCGCTCGGGCGCCCCGTCAGGTCACCGGTCGTCGTGTAGGGTAGAGCGACCACCGGTATCGCGTTGCCGCAGATGCCCGGTATCGGGTCGCCGTTACAGTCACCCTCAAAGCAGGCATCGTTCTCGGTCAGGTCATTGCCGTCATCGCATGTATCGATGTTGTTCTCGTAATAGCAACCGGTTTCGGGGTCGCAGAGATCGTCGGTGCAGACATTGTCGTCAGCGCAGACGAGCGAGGTACCGGGGATACACGAACCCAGTTCGCAGGTCTCGACTCCCGTGCAAACGCTACCGTCGTCACAGTCCCCGTCTATCAGACACGCGATGCACTTTCCTTCGTCGAGGAAGAAGCCCCAATCGCATTCCCATGGGCAGGTGTCGGCGAGCGGCGCCCAACCGGTGCCGTTCCATGTCTGTTCGAGGTTACCGGCACCGTCGTATTCGTCTATCCGAAGCCACCCGGCGTTCTCGGGCAGGGGGTTCACGCACGCAACGATCTGCGTGTCGGCGACGCAATCGCCCTGACCGTCGTCGCTGTAATGCGGATCGCAGGAACAGAGGTAGAAGGGATCCTCGCCTGTTTCGGTGCAGACATGTTTGTGTTCCTCGGTACAGGGGTTGTCTTCGCAGGGACCGCCGATCAGGTTACAGAAGCCATGTTCGTCCTGCTGGTACCCATCGTCGCAGGTCCACGCACAGTCGGCGGGAGCGGTCCAACCGCCCGCCGTCGTGTAGGTGATCGTCACATTCACGATGGTGTCGGTACTATTTGCCGGGTTGTCATTGTCGGTGTCGCACGGCACCTCTCTGTTGTCGATGCAGGCCCCTTCGACCAATGCGAAGTTCTCTTGACATTCCCAGTCGCAGGTCGCCGGCGCGGTCCAGCCACCCGCCGTCGTGTAGGTGATGGTGACCTTCTGGACGATGTCTTGACTGTTGACCGGCTTTTCAGTGTTTTCGGCGCAATCAACCTCCTTCGAGTTGATACAGAGTCCGCCTTCCAGCGTGTAATCGGTATCACAGGTCCACGCGCAGTCGGCGGGAGCGGTCCAGCCGCCCGCCGTCGTGTAGGTGATCGTCACATTCGCGATGGTGTCGCTGCTGTGCGCCGGATTGCCGTTGTCGGTGTCACACGGCACCTCCTTCGAGTTGATGCAGAGGCCACCCTCCTCGGCGTAGTTCGTGTCGCAGGTCCACGCGCAGTCGGCGGGAGCGGTCCAGCCGCCCGCCGTCGTGTAGGTGATCGTCACATTCGCGATGGTGTCGCTGCTGTGCGCCGGATTG
>JAKQHE010000273.1 GCA_029573155.1 bacterium | reverse complement strand
GCGAGAGCCTCGGCCTTCTGCTTGTCGGGTAGCCCGGTCACCACGATGTCGAGACCCCACGGGCCGTCCCCCGCCCAGTTCTTCTGCCACTGGGCGATACCCGCCGCTATCTCGGTCCCCACCGTCTTCTTCATGAGCAGTTGGACCGCCTGCAGGGCGTTCATGCCGTGCGCGGTGTGATCCTTCGATTCGGTGTATACCACATCGCCGGTGTCGATGCGGATGATCTTCGAGTTGAACGCGCAGAAATAACTGGCGACGCCGCTCCCGAGCACCGAGCCGGAATTCTTGTCGCAGGTCAGTTGCACCGATGCGAGCGCGTCGGCGTTCAGCACGGAGAGTTCCTGCGGCACCTTGCCCTGTTGCACCGTGTCGGAAAAAGCGGCTTTCTGGGAAGAAAGGGCGGCGGAAAGTTCGACGACCCGCATTCCTTTTTCCTGCAGCGCCTTGATGACCATCGCCTCAAGCG
The DNA here is from genome assembly GCA_029573155.1 of bacterium. Taxonomy (GTDB): domain Bacteria; phylum UBP6; class UBA1177; order UBA1177; family JAKLFG01; genus JAKLFG01. The sequence goes on along the minus strand of JAKQHE010000273.1, from coordinate 8,129 downwards.
ACGAGTTGTTCTGGACGGCGTTCTCGACGGTTAGTTTGGGGAGCACCACCACGCGGATCTCTTCGGCGCTCAGGCCGATCGCGTAACACGAGAACAGCACCATCACCAAGTGTTTCAGCATCTTCATCGTTTCCTCCGTAACCCTTGTCCGGACCTTGACGGAACAGCGGTCTCACCAAAGACCGGAGGCAGTATAACACGATGTCTCAGGAAAGGAATTTTTTACCGCGCTCCAGACAAAAAAAGGGCCATCTTGTCCATCCTTTCAGGGTGAAAAGATGTTTCGGAACAACCGGAAGAAATCGTTAAAGAAAAAAAATGACCAAAAAATTGATTCTTACAGCCGGTGGTGTAGTATGAGCAAGCGCCACGCAATATGTTGTGGTGCAAGCGAGTTTCATCGGTATCGTTAAATAAACGCTCCGGAGGGGAGACGCGCTATGCAATCTGCTTCGTCCATCCGATTCATCAGGAAAAGAAACAATGTGCTCGTAGAATTCAACCCGCAGAAGATCGCCGATGCCATCTTCAAGGCGGTGCAGTCGGTCGGCGGTACGGACCGGACGATGGCCGAGAGGATCGCCGCCAAGGTGGTCGGCTATCTCGAGATATTATATAAGGACGGCGGGTATCCGTCGGTCGAGTCGGTACAGGATCTCGTCGAGAAGATACTCATAGAAGAAGGCCACGCCAAGACCGCGAAGGCGTACATCCTGTATCGCGATAGACGCTCCGAGGTCCGCCGCGCTAAGGAGGTGTTCAACGAGGCGAACAAACTACTCGACAACTACCTTATGCGCGACGATTGGAAGGTCAATGAGAATTCGAACATGACCTATTCCCTGCAGGGGCTGAACAACTATATCTCCACCGCATTCACGACACACTACTGGCTCAACAAGGTCTATCCGGCCGCGGTGCGAGAAGCCCATGAGAAGGCGGAGATGCATATTCACGACCTCGGATTGTTGTCGGTCTATTGTTGCGGGTGGGACATCAAGAAACTCCTGACCGACGGTTTCCGCGGAGCGCCTGGTAAGATAGAGTCGAAGCCGGCCAAGCACCTGCGCACCGTGCTCGGACAGATCGTGAATTTCTTCTATACCCTGCAAGGCGAATCGGCGGGCGCGCAGGCCTTCTCGAATTTCGACACCTACCTTGCGCCGTTCATCCGCTACGACGGGCTTACCTACGAACAGGTCAAACAGGCGATACAGGAGTTCCTGTTCAACATGAACATACCGACCCGCGTCGGCTTCCAGACGCCGTTCACCAACATCACGATGGATATCGTCCCGTCGGGTCAGATCGCGCAGGAGGCGGTCATCATCGGCGGCGTCATGCAGGACGCGAAGTACGGCGATTTCCAGGCCGAGATGGATATGTTCAATCAGGCCTTCATCGAGGTGATGATCGAGGGTGACGCGAAAGGGCGCATATTCACCTTCCCGATACCGACCTACAACATCACGCAGAACTTCCAGTGGGACCGCCCCGTCGTCAAGCGGTTGTTCGACATGACCGCCAAATACGGCATTCCCTATTTCGCGAACTTCGTGAATTCCGACATGTCGCCCGACGACGCCCGGTCGATGTGTTGCCGTCTGCGGCTCGACAACCGCGAACTGCGCAAACGGGGCGGCGGCCTGTTCGGCAGTAATCCGCTCACCGGCTCCATCGGCGTCGTGACGATAAACCTGCCGCGTATGGCCTATCTTTCCAAGGACGAGAACGAGTTCCGGGATAATGTGCGTCACCGGATGGAACTGGGGAAGGATTCATTGGAGATAAAGCGTAAGGTGCTCGAGCAATACACCCGTGAGGATCTCTATCCCTTCTCGAAATACTATCTTGGCGACATAGCGAAACAGCGCGGGGCGTTCTGGGACAACCATTTTTCGACCATCGGGCTCGTTGGCATGCACGAGGCGGCGCTTAATCTTCTCGGGGTCGGCATCGAAACGCCCGAGGGTCGCTCGTTCGCCCTTCGTACCCTGAGTTTCATGCGCGATGTCCTGCAGGAGTTCCAAGAGCAGACGAGTCACCTGTACAACCTTGAAGCAACGCCGGCCGAAGGGACCTCATACCGCCTCGCACTCAAGGACAAAAAGGATTTCGGCGACATCGTCACTTCAGGCCACGACGAGCCGTACTACACCAATTCGAGCCAGTTGCCGGTCGATTTCTCCGACGACATCTTCGAGGTGCTCGAACATCAGGATGAACTCCAGACGAGTTACACCGGCGGCACCGTCGTGCACCTGTTCGTCGGCGAGAAGATAGAGAAGGGCGAGATATGCAAGCGGCTCGTACAGAAGATATCGAAGAACTTCCATCTGCCCTATTTCACGATATCCCCCACCTTCAGCGTCTGTCCGGTGCACGGCTATGTCGCCGGCGAGCACCGCACCTGCCCGCACCATGTTTCCGAGGAAACAACGAAGACAGAGATGTCCATACAACAGTGACAAGGAGAGCCCCATGAAGAAAAATGCCGTTTGTGGAGAGCGCACCGAGGTGTACAGTCGCGTGGTCGGGTATTACCGTCCGGTCCAGAACTGGAACAAGGGGAAAAAAGAGGAGTTCGAAGCGCGCAAGACCTTCAAGGTGACGACCGACGGTCGCGAGACGGTCGTCGCCGTTCCCGTCGCCGCCGAGCAGTGCGCCGTAGCGGAGGCGTGATCCGGCCTTCCGCCGGTCGCCCGCGGTGATCTCGATGTTCCACAATGCTCAGCCCATCGGTCCGTCGGAGGGTTCTTCCGCCCTTCGCGAGGTTCGGTTCGCCGGCTTCCAAGGGACGACGCTGATAGACTTCCCTCGGCGCATCGCGTCGATATTCTTTGTGCCGGGGTGCGATCTGCGCTGTCCATACTGCCATAACGGAGCGCTCTTCTCTGTACGCGACGCGGACCATATGCCACCGGATATGGTCTGGGCCGAACTCGATAAACGGCGCGGTTTCATCGATGGTATCGTGTTGACCGGCGGCGAACCGTCACTTCACCCGGGGCTGGTCGTTTTCGCCCGGATCGTCAAGGAGCGCTACCCGTTCGAAGTGAAACTCGACACGAACGGGCTGAACGGCGATTTTTTGCGCGACATGCTTCCGTTCCTCGATCATGTGGCGATAGACCTTAAAACGACGCCTGAACGCTATGCGCTGCTCGGTTCGTCGTTGTCACCCGAGGAGGTGCATGGTCGTCTCGTCCGGACGCGCGAACTGCTTGCCTCGTTCCCGGGAGAGGTCGAGTATCGCACCACTATGTATCCGCCGATCGTCGGTGACATCGAGACACTGCGCGCCATGATGGTCTTCGTGCCGCCGAATGCCGATCTGTATCTCCAGCGATTCATGCCCGACCACGCGTGGTCCGAAGAGGCTCGCGCGGTCACATCGTTCGAGCCGGCAGATATCGAAACGTTGGCGATGGAGTTGCGGCGCTCCACGGGGCGGGACCGCATCTTCGTCCGCACCTACGCCTGACCGGATAGGTCCGCCGTTACTTCTTCTTTTTCTTGACGGGACCGTCGGCGATCGCCGGTATCGGGTCGGGTCTCGGCTCCGGCTCTTTTCTCAGGGCGCGTACGATGAACCAGATGCCGATGCAGATGAAAGGTATACTGAGCCACTGTCCCATCGTGAGCAGAGAGCCGATACGATACTCCTCCTGGAATTCCTTGATGAACTCCACGAAGAAACGGAAGGTGAAATAGACCGAAAGAAAGACGCCCGAGAATATCCCCGGACGGTTCTTCCCTTTCAGCAGAGCGAGCGTGAGCAATAGCAGCGCAAGCACGGTAAGTCCGCCGAGTGCCTCGAAAAGTTGGCTCGGATACCGGACCGGCCAGAAGGGGAGCAGGCAATCGATCGAGGAAAGGTCACAGGTGGCGTTCGCAGTGATGGCCGCTGAGCGGGCGAGAGGGAGGTCCTCGGGATTCCTGAGGAAGCGCATGCCCCATGAGGCGTCGGTGATGCGCCCCACGATCTCGCTGTTCATGAAGTTGCCTATGCGGACGAGCGTGGCCCCGACCGCCGCGGCGTAGACGATGCCGTCGCCCAGTTTGAGGAAGGGCATCTTGTGTTTCCGCGTGAACCATATCGCCGTGAGGAACAGCCCGATGGTCGCCCCATGGCTCGCGATGCCGCCTTTCCAGACCTTGATGATCTCGGCGGGATTACGCAGATAGTAATCGGGCTCGTAGAAGAAGCAATGCGCCAGCCGCGCCCCGACGATGACGCCGAGCACGCCCCACAGCAGGTAACTTTCGGCGATCTTCTCAGGGTACCCGTACCGTTCCAGTTGCTTGCGGAACAGCCAGTAGCCGATGAGGAGCGTGAGTCCGAACAGGATGCCGTAGTAGCGCAGTTGCAGGGGGCCGAACGTGATGATCGTCGGGTCGATGTCCCAGACTAAAGCGGTGTTCATGAGAACTCCTTTACGATAGTGGTTATGACGACATCACCGCAGAGGTTCGATGCTGAAGAAGAAGGTCGCGCTCACGGTCGCCTTAAGAACTCCCGCCGGTCGGGTCGCGCCGGGCGTTATCTTGTACCACGACTTGATGCCGATCTGGAAGTCGAGATTCTTGATGGAATCTTGAAGTATCTTCATACCATTGTAGGTGTAGATGAGATTCAGTTCACTGTCTTTTTCCATAGCGCTGTTGCCGAAGTCGCCTATCCAGTAGGGATTGGTGCCGTCGGGGCCTTTCGCGGCGTCATCGTAAAAATCGGCCGGCTTCCTCTCCTCGCTGAAGTCGATGCCTGTGCATCGCATCGCGTCGCCGGTACCGGAACAGTCCTTGACCCTCTGGGAGAAAAGAGAGGCGCTCATCGATATCTTGGTGTCCCCGGCGGCGCCCGAGTCGCCGAACGAGACGCCGGTGAGCGGTTGGGTGATGGTCAACTTGAGTTCGTCGAGCGTTGCCGAGCGTATCTTGTTGAGGAGCGACTTGTAATCCTTGAGATCTTGGTTCTCGGAGAGCGCTATCGGTTTCGGGGTGGTCTTATGCGTGATGAGCAGATAGGGCTTTTCCCCCGTCTTGCCGGGGCAGTAGGTATCGAGATTCATGATCCCCATGTGGACATCCTCGGCCCCCGGGTCGCTGAAGGTGAACTCGGTCTTGACCCCTTGGTCCTTGTAGGTGACGAAGTCGCAGATACTGAACAGCAGCGTCTGCGTATCGGTCTGACTGTTATTGTTGAGGGTCGCGGTGACCGTAGCCGTGAGGGATACCGTTTCTCCCGCGATGAGTTTGAGCATGTCGTCGAGCGAAAGGGTCGTATCGACCGAGATATCGGACCCGGGAGGGAACGCCGAGGTGTCGGCTTTGAGCCCCACGAGGCGCTGGGTCTGGTCGAGGATGGCGCCGTTGAGGTTATTCATCGCCTCGGTGACGCTGATGGAGTATTCCTCCGGCTTGTCCTTGTCGAAGGGATAACTGACCGAGATATCGGTGCTGATGGCGTCACAGGCGAGCAAAAAAAGCCCCGCCGTCCCCGCGATGAGCGCGCGCATGAGAACCTCCCATTCAAAAGATACCGTACTTGACCGTGCCTATAGTACCCGAAAGAAGTCGAAAAGCAAGCAGGGGCATACTCTGGGACAAAGAAAAAAGATTGATTTTCGGTCGATCATGAGTATCGTGCCCCTGTTTTATTGTCTTTAGGTATGAGGGAGAAGACGATGTCCCGTAAGTGCGATGTGTGTGGCAAGAAGCCGATGTTCGGTCATAATGTGAGCCACGCGAATAACAAGACCCAGAAGATCCAGCAGCCCAACGTGCAGAAGATAAAGGTTCGCGAGAACGACGGCACGATCCATTCGATATCGGTCTGTACACGGTGTCTTCGTTCCGGAAAGGTCGTTAAGGCCTAGTATTCTCGAGGCCTTATTTCTCTGGTCATGCGCATAAGGTCACTTGTCGGGAGGAGGCGGCGTGTCTGTCTTTTCCTCTTTCGGGGCGTCTTTAGGGGGAGTGGGCGTTTCTTGAGGTGCCGGGGCCGAGGCCTCCGTTGGTGGGGGTGTCGCCTTGGCGCCGCCGTCGAACGAGCCCTCGTTCCGTATGATCGGCGTGAATTTGAGGTCGCCCGCCCGCTTGAACACATCGGGACGTCCGTCGCGGTCGGTGTCCTTCTCGACCCGCTCCAGCACGCCGCCGGTGTATGATTCCCAGTAGTCGACGCGTCCGTCGCCGTCCTGATCCTCTTCGAGTTTGATGAGTATCCCCTTGTCATCGTAGTACTTCCACAGGTCGGTCTTCTCGTCGAACTGCGAGTCTATCTCCTTTTTCACCACGATGCCACCGAGATAATGGTCGGTGGTCTCTATCTTTCCGTCGAAATCGAGATCGAGTTCCTCTTTGAGCACCGAGCCTGACTCGTCGTAAAACCTGTAAACATCGTTTTTCCCGTCGAGGTTGAGGTCGATGATCTTGATGAAGAGTTGCTCATCGTCCTGCCCCTCGGCGTTCTTGACCTTCTTGTAGACATTGACGATGTCGGCCTTTTTATCGTTGTTGCGGTCGAGTTCGCGCGTCACATATTCCTTTGGATCGAGTTTGAGCGCGCCGCCTTTGGCCGTTATGGTGATCTCCTTTTCCGTCCCGCTCATCGGGTCGGAGGAAGGATCCCCGGTCTCCTTCTGACGCCCGGAATGGGCGGTCGAGGCGCATCCGATGAGGAAGACGAGGCCCCAGATGCCCGGTCGCAACAAGATGCTCATGTGAACCCCCTTATTCGCCGTTACCTGCATGTTCACTCCTCCTGATCATCGGCGGAAAGCGATTCCTCCTTGCCGCCGGGATAATAGAAGTATCGTGTGGCGACACCGGTCCGCTCACGGTCCTTTCCCTTCGCCACGATCATGACCTTGTTCGTTTTTTCCTTGAAGGTGAGGGGGACCGAGAACTCCCGCTTGGTCTCCCCATCATTCAGTCGGTAGTAGAACACCTTACGGTTGTTCTGATAGGCGAAGATGTCCTGTATCTCTTCGCCGGCAACGGTGAACGACAGGCGTCCGTTGGGGACGGTACTGGTCTGCGGTGAGCGATCAAGCGTCAGGAGGGGCATCGCGATGTCATACCGTCGGTCGAGAGCCAGTGGCCCGGTGTTGGTCGGAGGCGTCGAGGGTATGTCCGAGGATCGGGCCCAATAGCCGTCCTGCAGGCGTATCGCCGCTTCGCCGCACCGTCCGGTACTCCGCAGCGTAGCGGGGGAGCGGAGCACGGCGACCGGCGAGGAGAGGTGGATATCGGGATACAGGGGGGTGCCGGTCGCGAGGATGATCGGGCGGTCGCCGGTCTCCTCGTAACGGCAGGAAAGATCCCGTTCACCGAATGGTATCGAGAACCCGGCTGAATATTTGGTCTTGTAGTCGTACAGGGAAACGGCGAGGGCTATCCGGCTTTTGGCCGTGACGGCGCCTACCTTGAAAGAGAAGACCACCGCCTTTTCCTCACCCGGATTGAGGGTCAGCGGTTCGTTGCCCTTGCTGATGAAAAGCTCCGGACTGTTGTTGACATTTATCAGTTGAAGCCGGCCGTCGAGGATGGCGCCTTTGCCGATGTTCTTGACCGATATGGATGCCGCCACCTGTTCGGATGATTCGAGGATGCCATTCATTGATCCGACCGATTCCTTGAGGAGCAGGGCGAAACGGACATCGGGCTGTTCCAGGGGCGATATCTCTATCTCCACTTTCTCGGTCTTCGCGACGGAGCGGAAACTGTCCACAGAAAGGTCGACACGGACCGGCTGGCGCCGCCACGGCATGTGTTCCGGCAAGGTCACCGGCACCTCCCGCTCGATGCTTCCCGAGAAGGAGCCGAATGGTATCTCGAGATTTCGCAGGAACGGGATATCGGTATCGAAGGCGGCGATGAGGTTGTCGATAGTGCCCGGATAGGTGGCGCGGAACAGGAGCTTCGCCTCGGTACCTGCTTTGAGCGGGTTGCCGGAGACCAGCGTCACCTTCAGGTCGGCCGGCCGGATCGCCGCCGGAGCAGGGTCTTTTTTCCACGATATGCCTAGTTCGCCGAGTTTGGCAGTGATGGCGGCAAGGTGAGCGGCTCGCAGGGTATCGGCCGAGGTCAGGACGGGCTCTTTTCGCGAAAGTTGCGCCTTGAGC
>JAKQHE010000075.1 GCA_029573155.1 bacterium | reverse complement strand
GAAGATGGTCGTCTCATCGGCGGTCAGAGCATCGACCGCCTCGGAGAAGTAGAGGTCTATCACCTGTCCGCCGGCAAGGTCTATGTCGGCGCACAGCGGCATGGGACCGACATCGTCACCGTCGATGGTGTCGAAGGTGCTCGTGAAGTCGGTGCCGAGCGTGTTGCCCGCCAGATCGGAAACGGTCGAGGCGATGGTGAGCGTATAGGCGGTCTCGTCGTGCAGATCATTCGGAAGCGGTACAAAGGTGACGCGACGGGAAGAGGAGTCGAGGGCGAGACAGCCGAACACATCGTCCTCGGCATCGGCGCCGCAGGCGGGTGGCGTGTCGCGGGTCACCCGGAAGATGCCGTCGGTCGTGACGGTGCTCCGGGTGATGGTGCTGATGCTCATCGGTTCACTGGCGCGAACGCGCACCGATGTGTCCACACTGACCTCGGAGGTGGAGTTGTCGGGACTGACCGACAGGATGGTCGGCGCCGTCTCTTCGATCGAGAAGGAGACGGTATAGGGTGCTGCCAGCGCATTCCCTGCGGTGTCGGTGACACCGTCGAAGGTCAGCGCGTAGGGGTTGCCCGCTACGGCAAGTGGCGCGTTCGGTTTGATGACGACCATCGTATCGACCACACTGATCGTGGCTCCGATCGCTGTTCCGCCGGTATTGGTGAGCGTCACGGTGCCTCCCATCACGAAGGAGGCGGGATCGACCGGTTCATTGAAGGCGACGACCAGTTGCGTCCGGGCCGCAAGACCGGTAGCGTCCGAAAGCGCAACCCAGCCGTTCCCGTCCTCGCCGTACGATGCGTTCACTGCGGGGGCGGTCGTTTCGACGGTGTAATTCAGCACCATGTCGGAATCGGTCGAGGCGATGGTATAGAGGTTCGCTATCCGATCCTTGCGAATGGTCAGTCGCACCGCTCCGGCATCGTGTCGGATGAAGCGTCCCGGATATATCTCGGCGACATTACCGGCCTGTTCAGGCACGAAGTAGAGTTCGAACGGTATCTGGTCGATAAGCGCCCAAGCAAGGTCGGTCTCGTCAGCGGCGAAGGGGGCGTCCAGCGTGACGATGGTGTCGCTGTCAACCGAGAGGATGGTGCGGCGCCCGTTGTTGCCCGCCGTGCCAGAACCACTGGTCTCTATCACTTTACCAACATCACCGGCGGCGAAGGTCCCCGCCGTTCCAACGGTGAAGGTGGTACTGGAGGCGGTGACCGATCCGTCGGTGCCGTTCTTGTTGATCTGGTCGAGATAGATCGAGTCGTCGTTGATGCTCGCCGGGGCCATGATGAATTTGTCGTTCTCGCCGCCGGCGGGCCAGTTGATGGCGAAGTGTTGGCCGCCCTTCACCGTCGAGGCGCTTGCCGGTGTTACACCGAGTACGACATTCGGGGTGATGGCGCTTGTTGCCGGAGCGCCGCCGATCTCATCCCATGTTCTCATGGTGGCGATGACCGGGTTGCCGCGGTAGTCCCAGACCCCTTCAGTGACATAGAGGTGCGCGGGAATGGTCTTGCTGGCAATCAGCGCCGGCATCGGCATCACCATCAGACTGGTCGGTTGGGCCGACTGCATCGCGGTCAGGGACACATTGACCTCTCCGTTCTGTATCAGATAGAGCGTGTCGTGCGAAACGCTGTCGCGGTAAATGGGCCGCGAGAAGATGACGATCGGGTTCTCGAGGACATTGGTCATCGCCGAATCGGGAGATATCCTGATGTGGGTCTCGGGGCTGGTGATGAAGGTGTAACGCGAGATGCCGGCGAAGGGGTTGCCGTCGGCGGCGCGGAGATAGTCGGAGGTGTTGCGGTAGGTGCGACCCTTGACGATGAGTCGATGATGATCGCGGTCATCGGAGATGCGCCACCAGACATCGGTCGCGCCGGTGATGAAGGTGGTGTCGGTGGTCAGCGTGTTGGCTCCCTCGTCCACGCCGGTGATGAGCGCGCGGACGGTGTTGCCTGACTGAAGGCCGTACAGGAACAGGTATTTCCCGAGATCGCGGTAGGTGGCGACGCGGTAGTTGTCGGCGGTCTTCGGTATCGTGACGATATTCGAGGCGGCCGTGATCGTCGCGTGGAAGCCGCGGTAGTCGCTGTGGTGGATCAGCCGCTTGGTGTGGGTCACATGGATCTCACTGTCGTCATTCTCCACGGTGACGGTCAGATCGTCCGGATCCCAGTAGCGCGACCAGTTGAGATCGGTCGTCGTTGCAGTGAAGGTGACACCGGCGAGCGTCACGGTGCGATCATCGATGACCGCAGCGATCTCGTAGATGCCGTCATCGTCCTCGGTGCCGAATATCTCGATCAGTTTCCCTTCGTCGCGTCCGGCGCTGAAAGTGCCGATCTTGTCGACGGCGAACTGAGACGAACTTTCTGTGACCGAACCGTCGATGCCCCGGTCGTCCTCGAGCATGATGGTGTCGCCGTTCGCCGAGTTCTCGTCTATCTTTTCGCGGAAGGCAATGATGAATTCGGCGTTGACCGGCACCTCATCGGCGCCGCTCAGGTTGGTGAGCCCGACCACCGTATTCCGATACTTCGTGCTGAGTATCGAGATGCTCGGCGGGGTCTTGAAGGTGTGGAGGAACTCGTTGCCGCCGTCCAGTGACTCGACATGCTCCGGGTCGCTGTCCCAGTTCGCGTTGCGGATGTAGGTCGAGACATGGACGGTGAATTCGGTGTTAAGCGGGAGGGCGAACTGCGGATCGGCCGACTTTTCGCCGCAGGAGTAGAGAGCGTACATGTCGGGGGTGAAGGTGGCGGTGATGCAGCCGACATTCGTGCCGATGTCACACCCGGCGTTCCAGGTGATATTCCCCGGGACCGCGGTCGTGCCGCCGAACTCGTTCTCGTAGGTGATGTAGAAGGTGCCGCCGTTGACCGAGTCGATATCGACATCTTCGCGGAAATAGGCATCGACCGTCAGGGTGTCGAGTTTATCGGTGTTGTTGGCCACCACATAGATCAACAGACCTGCGGTGCCGGTGTGGAAGGTGGAGGTGTAGAAGCCGGTCAGCGTCCGGCCGTCAATGTCCTCGATGTCCTTCGAGACGACGATGGTGTAATCGCTGTCCGGAGTAAGGGTGGCCGTCGGTTTCAGGGTGGCAAGGGTGTCGCCGCCCGTCCATTCGATGGTCATCGCGATCGCCGAAGGATCGGAGCAATCGTACTGGACGCCCGGGAGCAGGCAGATGTTCGGGATGATGCCGTCGGCGTCGACGCCGAGGTCGGTCTCGACGCTCGCGGTGTTGACCGCGGCGCTGAAGGTAACGGTCGGATTAACACTCGGAGAGACACCGGTCGCGCCGTTGGGCGGATAGATGACCGCGACGAACTCGCCCTGCTTGGCGGTGTGGAACGAGAAGGTGTACTCGGGCGAGGCGATACAGCCGTCATCGCTCTGGTCACCCGGGGTCTTATCGGGCGAACAGACGCCGGTGTAGCCGCCTTCCAGAGTAACGGTGTAATCGCTGTCGTAGCAGAGCGCCTCGGGGCCGCAGTCGCTGTCATCCGGCTCGAGCTGAACGGTCGCGGAACTCGGGCTGGCGCAGGTGATCGTCGCCGTCAACTTCTGCGCCGGATCGCTCGTGGTGCCCTTGTTGATGAAGAAGGTCGCGTCGGTCAGGGTCGCGCAGGCGGCCGGCTGGTTGAAGGTGATGATGATCGGCAGGTCGGGGTCGAACGACGACGATCCCGCGGCGTTGGAGGAGATGACATAGAGTTTGTCGAGATGTTCGGTGCCGAAGCCGAACGAGAAGGGCGGGACGAGATAGCCCTGCGTCGGATCGTTCGGGTTGACGGCGTCGCCCGCCGCCCGTTCATCGCGGACATCGCTCGTCAGATGGACGAGCAGGTCGCGGCCGTAGCCGAACTCTTCCTCGGCGGTGAAGGTGACGGTGGCCTCGCCGTCGGTGCAGGCCCACGAACCGGTGACCGTGCCGCCGGGAGCGACCGGATCGGTGACGAAGGTGCCGTCGTCATAGGTGACGAAGATGTTCGCGCCGTTTATCGTCGTGCAGTCGGGGGCGTAGTTGAAGGTGACCGTTATCTGCGTCGCGGTGTGCGGCACATCGCGGTTGTCGTGGGCCGGAGAGGTAGCGATGACGCGCAGTTCCTCGAGCCGTTCGACCTCTACGAGGAAAACGGTGCTGAGCGTGTGCTGGCCGCCGCGCGTGGTGGCGCGGTCCGATCTCACGACAGAGGCGGTCGGGTCGTCGGAGCCCGGTATCGTGATGCGGATGAGCGTGCCGTACTGGTAGGGGGCCTCGGGGGTGAAGGTCATGAAGAAGTCGTCGCCGATCAGTTCGGCGTTGTCCGGCTCATCGTCGGTGTTGTTGTAGGTAAGAGTGCCCGGTATCACGCTGTGCGCTGTGTCATTCAGCGGGTCGGCGAGGCCGGTGACATCCTCGACAATGACGGTCGCGTCGGGGTCGTCGAGGGTTGCGGCAAGGACCGCGGATGCCTGAAGAACGCCTTCGGAGAAGCCGACGATGATGGTGTCGGTGCGCGGTATCGTGAAGTGGCCGCTACCGGTGCCGATGGTGACGACGCCGAGCGGCGGCGGGTCCATCGTGCTGTAGTGGAACGTGTAGCCGCCGCGCAGGTGCCCCATGAGCGGGTCGGCATGTTCGTTCGCTTGGGCCGCCTCGACGGTCGCTACCGCGTCGGTGAGCGTCACCACGACATCGCGGCTGTACTTTATCGGCGCGTCGGGCACGATGGTGACCGCCGTGTCGCCATCGGCGCAGGCGGGGCTTATCGTTGCCGGTATGGCGGTGTCGGGCGCTACCGGATCGGTCGAATCGAAGGCGAGCGTGATCGTCGTGCCGATCACGAGCGTGGCGCAATCGACCGCGCTATTGAAATTGACCGTGATCGAGCCGTCTATCGGTTTGCCCTTCTCAGCCTCGCCGGGGAAGGTGCCGGTGACGATGAGGTCGGGCGTTATCTCGCTTTCGAAGATATAGGAGGCATCTTCCGGCAACTGGCCGCCGCGGGCGGTCGCACGGTCCGACTTGACGACATTTGCGGTCGGATCGTCGGAGCCGGGCCATACGACGCGGACGACGGTGCCGTAGGAAAGCGACGCGTCGGGGGTGAAGGT
>JAKQHE010000061.1 GCA_029573155.1 bacterium | reverse complement strand
CCGGGCCACCCGAGGTGATCATCGTCGGGCTCCACCACGCCCGCGAATGGATATCGGGCGAGGTGGCCCTGCGCATCGCCGAGTATCTCGCCGATCATATCGCCGACGGCACGCCCCGCATCGGCGGCATCGTGGAAGGGGCCGAACTGTGGTTCGTCCCGATACTGAACCCCGACGGCTACATCTACAGCCACACCACCGACCGGATGTGGCGCGAGAACCGCCGGTTACGCGTCGACGGCGTGTACGGGGTCGACATCAACCGCAACTATGACGCCGCGTGGGCCGCCAACGGCTACGCGAACGGCACGGAGCCCTTTTCCGAGCCCGAGACCCGCGCGCTCCGCGACCTCGTGACGACGCCGGAGGGAGCGACGGCGCTCACCGATCTGCCGCGCGGCATACTCACCTATCACAGTTACACGCAGGTCCTTCTCTACCCGTGGTCGTCGACCTCCGATCCGGCGCCGACCCGCGACCTCATGCGGGCGACCGCCGAGAACATGGCGGCGCTCATGCTCGACAGCGGCGGGGAAACCTACGGTGTCAAGCAGACCTCCGAACTCTACGGCGTGCCGATATACGGCGAATGTACCGAGTGGTTCTACAACGCGACCGGGCAGGGGACCGGCTTCACGGTGGAGTTGCGCCCCGCGACCGTTGAAGGGGGCGGGTTCCAACTCGATCCGATCTTCATCGAGCCGACGGCCCGCGAGAGCATCGTCGCCGCGCTCTATTTCATTGAAACGATCATGAACGACTCGCTCGACATAGACACCGACGCGAACGGCGACGGCGTGATAGACTATCTGGAGATACCCGACGCGGCGCCCGATGAGACGCCCGATGACGATGTCCTGCTCGACGAGTCCGATGAACCGCTCATGACCGACGATGCGGGACCGGCCACCGACGACGCGCCGCTCCCGGCGGACGACGACCGGCGCCCCGCGCCGCACCCCGCGACCGGCGGCTGTTCGCTCACGACGCTGGGGTGATCCCCGCTCTTACCCGAGTTTCTCGACGCGGCGCTGGTGGCGCCCCCCTTCGAACGGCGTGGAAAGGAAGATCTTCACGAACCGTTCGGCATCTTCCTTCGAGACGAAGCGACCGCCCAGACAGATGACATTGGCGTCGTTGTGTTCGCGCGCCAGTTTCGCGTAATCGTCGCGGTGGACAAGCGCCGCCCGGACGCCGGGGTGGCGGTTGGCCATGATGGACATGCCGATGCCGGTGCCGCAGACGAGGATGCCGAACTCGGCGTTCCCGACGAGGATGTCCTGCGCGACGAGCGCCGCGAGGTCGGGGTAGTCGACCGAACTCTCGTCGGGACAGCCGCGGTCGATGACCATGTGTCCCTCCTTTTCGAGAAGCGCGGCGAGGTGTTTTTTCAGCGCGAAACCGCCGTGATCCGACGCGATGGCGATGAACATGGATGCCTCCATAAAACCATTCAACCGTTCACTCCCTCGCCCCGTTCGGGGAGAGGGTCGGGGTGAGGGTGTTCCATAGACCTCACCGAATATCCACGCAGGGCGTGCCGTTGGCGCGCCCCTACGAAAACACCACCTTCGCCTCTTGCGGCCACCGACCGCTTTTTTTCGCGATGGCGACACTCGTCTCCCACGCCGCGGGAATTTCGAACTCGCGCTCCCCTTTCTTCGCCAGTCTCACGAGCGCCTCGGCGACCACCACCTGCGCGAGATTGTCGGGATAGGGCGTCTCAACGAGGTTCTCCTTCGGCAGGCCGATCCGTATCGTCGGGATGCCCGACTCCTGCGCCGCGAGAAAGATGTCGGCCGCGCGTTCTATCGCCGCGACCGGATCGAACCGCGCCTCTTTGCACTGGAGCCGCTCGGCTATCTTCGTGCCGGCAAGCGGCAGGAAGGGATAGATGCGTATCGCGTCGGGACGCATCTCGGCAACGGCCCGGCAGGTCGTCGCGACATCCTGCGGCG
Source organism: bacterium (assembly GCA_029573155.1). Lineage (GTDB taxonomy): Bacteria > UBP6 > UBA1177 > UBA1177 > JAKLFG01 > JAKLFG01. Next base: position 6,721 of record JAKQHE010000061.1, on the reverse strand, counting down.
TCTCGTCGGGGTAGCCGCTCATGAACTGGAGCACGACCGTCAGCCCCGCCTCTTTGAGCATCCGCACCGCCCGGCGCGTGTCGTCGGCGGTGTGCCCGCGCTCCATCTCGGTGAGGAGCCTATCGGACATCGTCTGTGCGCCGAGTTCCACCACCGTGAAGCCGCTCGACGTGAGCAGTTTCGCCATGCCGGCGTTGATGGTGTCGGGGCGGGTCGAACAGCGGAGAGCCCCGACGAGTCCCCGCGCGATGAGTTCCGTGCCCGCCTGGAGATATTCGCCCAGTTCGCGCACCGGCAGGGCGGTGAAACTGCCGCCGTAGAACGACAGTTCGACCGGACGGTCGCCCGCCGACCAGTTGCGGTACTTTTCCACGATGCCGGGGACCTCTTCGGGAAGCGCTCCCGCCCCCGCTATCGCCTCCTGATCGCAGAAGGCGCACCGGTTCGTACAGCCGCGGTGGGTGATGAAGACCGGAATGATGAGCGGTCGCTCACCCGGCGCGATGCCGTGAAAGGTCATTCAGTTCCCTCCCTATAAGGACCGGAAAGGTTGTATCAGCCGTCGCGCCAAGAGTCAAAAACTTTCATCGCCGCGTACGGATTATTGCTTTTTACGGACGGCGCCCCTATACTTGCGTCATATCGTCGGTCGGAGGGCGCCATGAGACATTTTGTCATGTCGGTATCTTTCTTTTTCGTTATGCTGGCGATGGCATGCGCCAGCCCGGAGGAGGACGCGCTCTGCTCCTTCGACGAGGACTGCGGCGACACCGCGCTCTATTTCTGCGACCAGCAGACCGGCCAGTGCCGCGAAAAGGCGGGCATGACCGACACCGACGACATCGGCGGCGGGGACGAGGAAAAGGACGAAAGCGACATGAACGACATAGAGGACGGGGACGAAACCACAGAGTCAGGTCTGCCGGACGAGACCGTTGACGAGACCGGCTCTGATGCTCTTCCCGACAACGACACCCCGTCCCAGTGGCTCGATCCGGTCACGGGGCTGACCATCGACATCGAGATAGACCAACTGACCCTCGCGTGGCAGAACCCGACGATGGCGGGGCTCACCGACATCAAGGTGGTGCGTAACATGATCGCCTTCCCGCAGAACATCTACGACGGCGACCTGTTGTACGAAGGGCTCGACCAGACCTACGCCGACACCTCGGTCGACTCGGGCAAAAGCCACTTTTACAGCGTGTTCGCCTGCTACGGCGAACTCGGGTGCAGCGAACCGGCCGTGATGGGCGGCATCCCCTGCTACGACCGGATGGACCTCGTGTTCGTCATGGATGTCTCGACGAGCATGGACTATATCCTCTCCGACCTCGAGAACGAGATCGGCGAGGTCTGGAACGCCGTGTCGCAGAAGATAGAGACGACGCCGCGCATGGGGCTCACCGTATTCGTGGATGATGTGAAAGTGGTCAACGACGGCTCCACCCCCTACGCGACCGTCGAACAGATCAAGGGCGATTTCCATTCGTGGTACCAGCACACCTCCAGCAACGAGCAGACGCAGTCGAGCGCCACCAACTACGACTGGCCCGAGAACTCGCTCGACGGACTCGCGCTGACCGCCAAGAACTTCCAGTGGCGCGATCCCGCCAAGGCACTGCGCATCATCATCCTCGCCACCGACGACACCTTCCGCGAAAAACCGGCTTCCTTCTCGAGCGGCATCGCGGCCCAGCATACCTACGATGAAACGGTCGCCCTCCTGCAGGAGGGCCGCATCCGCGTTGCCGCCTTCGCCGCGAAGCTCGGAGGATCGACCGGCACCGCCGATGTCCAGCCCGGGTTCTTCACCACCTATAACGGCAAGGAACCGATCCCGGCAGCGACGGGCGGCGAGGTCTTCTTCATAGACGATGTGAAGAACGGGACGCTGTCGCTTGTCGACGCGATAACGGGATTCATCGAGACCGAACGCTGCGTCGCCGGCGAACGCTAGCGACGGGGACCGGACGGTGAACCGCTTCATCGCCGCACTGCTCGACGAGGCGATCGGGCGTTTCGAGGAGACCCGTTGGAAGGCCGACCTGCTCCTCGCGGCCCTGTTCCGTCAACGCCACATCGGCAAACGCGATCGAGCCCTCCTGCGCGAACTTTTCTTTACCTACCTCCGCCGCCGCTATCTCGTCGAGAGTTTCATGCGCGCCGGACTCACCCGCCCCGACGCGGTGGAACGGGCGCAGGGGACGACCGGCGTATCGGGCGACCTGTTCCACTCCTTTCCGCCGATCTACCGCGACGCCGCGGTGGCGCGGTACGGCGAAGGGGCCGACGCGGCGCTCGCGTGGCTCAACGGGCGCGCCCCGACGACGATACGCGCCAATGTTCGCCGCGCCGGACGTGACGAACTGAGAAAACGCCTCGCCACCGAGGGTATCCGGTGCCTTCCGACGCCGGTCGCACCGAACGGGCTCATCGTGACCGACGGAGCGTCGCAACTGACCCGCTCGCCCCTCTACGAAAAGGGGTTCTTCGAAATGCAGGACGAATCGTCGCAGATCGCGGTCGAACTCGTCCCCGGCGGTGCGAAAACCCTGCTCGACCTTTGCGCGGGCGGCGGCGGCAAAACGCTCGCGCTCGCGGCGCAGCGGTCCGACCTCAGGATAACGGCAAGCGACATCCGTACTCACCGATCCGACGAGATAACGGAGCGGGCGACGCGCGCCGGGACGCCGGTGACGACCATCGCCCCCGAAAAACTTGCCGACACGCGGTTCGATGCGGTGCTCGTCGACGCTCCCTGCTCCGGCGCGGGCGTCCTGCGGCGCAACCCGGAGGACCGGTGGCGTGTGGGTGAAAAGGAGATCGCAACTCTTCTCGAAAGCCAGCGGACATGCCTCGGAACGGCGCTGCGTCATCTAGCCCCGGGCGGCACGATACTGTACCTCACTTGCAGTTACCTCCCCGTCGAGAACGAGGAAAATATTGCAAAGTTCATCTCAGCGCACCATGATGTTGCCGCCGACGGACCGGGGATGCTGACCGTCCCGGGCGGGACGGCCGACCTGATGTTCGCGATGTTCTTGAGGCGCCGATGATACTGATAGACATCTCCCTGCCGCTCCTGTTCATGGCGCTCCTCATCCGGTTCCGGGTGCGTCTCGAGATCGTCCTGCCGGCTGGCGCACTTGTGCTCGCGCTCCTGTTCGACATGGGTCCACTCGACGCGGCGCTCGTTTACGGGGAACTGTTCGGGTCGATGCAGTTCCTCGCCTTGTTCTGCGTCATTTTCTTCGTGATGCTCCTCGGCGAACTGATGGAGCGCGGAAAGATGCTCTCGCAGATGTCGTCCATTTTCCTTTCGCTCTTCCGTGACAACCGGCTCGCCGCCGCCGCCTCGACCGCCTTCATCGGGCTCCTGCCGATGCCGGGCGGATCGCTGTTATCGGCGCCTTTCGTCGAGAAACTGGTCCCGTCCGAGAAAAGCGAGCATAAACTGGTGCTCAACTACTGGTATCGCCATATCTGGGAGTATTTCTATCCGCTCTATTCGGGGATGGCCTGGATCATCACGGTGATGAAGGCACCACCGCTCTCGATACTGCTCTACCTCGGCCCGCTCTCGCTCATCATGATCGCCGCCGGACTCCCCTTCATCCGCCATGCCCCCCGCGAGACGCCGCCCGGGCTCGACGGCGGCGCACGCCCTCACCGCCTGCTCCTCATCGGTTGGCCCATACTGCTCGCGGTCTCGGTGTCGCTCGCCGGGGTGCCGCTCTGGATAGCGGTCATCTTCGCGGTCTCATTGTTTGTTGCCGTCAACCGCGATCTCGCCCGGTTCGTGCTTCCCTATCTGTTCAGCAAAAAGACGATCTTCACCGTGTTCATGACCGCCGGCATCGTCTACTTCGAACGCATCGTGCGCGAGGCAGGCGTTGCGACCGCCATCTACGAGGCACTCCGGCACACCAACGCCGAGATCGTGGTGTTCACGCTCTCGCTCGTTATTGGACTGCTCACCGGCATCTCGATCGCCTTCATTTCGATAGTCTTCCCCATCATCAGCCCCTTCCTCATCCACGACGGCTCGCTCGATATGCCTCTCCTCGCCTTCGCCTACACCGGCGGCTTCACCGGCGTCATGCTCTCACCCACCCATCTCTGCCTCATCGTGACGACCGATTACTTCAAGACGCGACTCTCGGCGGTCTACCCGCTCATCATGCGCGCCGGACTCCTCATGGCACTCGGCGGCGGTATCTACTATGTGATATTAAGGATGGTGACCTGATGCGGATGCTCCTTATCCTTGCGTTCCCGCTCATGACGGCGACCCTTACGGCCGCCGATGACCCGACGGTCCACTATTACGGCTTCACGGGAGAACCGGTCGAACTTCGGCGCGTCGACGACGGCTCGACACCGTGGCCGGTCGTGAGCCGCGGCGCGACGCCGATGCCTCTCACCGGCCGCATCGGGCTCAAACGCGACGGCGCCGACCGGATAGAGTTCGTCGAACTCGCGCCGGGCAGCGACCCGTTCGCCGAGGCGCGACGCCTCGCCGAAAAGCCGGGCGTCCGGTGGGCCCAGCCCGAGTGGCTGGTGAAAGTACGGCCGCTCGCCGCACCGAACGACCCCTACTATCCGCGCGAGTGGCATCTCGACCAACTCGGCGCGGCGGCGGCGTGGGAGATAACGGCAGGGTCGCCGCACACCGCCGTCGCGGTCGTCGATTCGGGCGTCGACCGCGCCCATCCCGATCTCGACGCGAACCTCGATGCGGGAAAGGACCTCACGGGGAGCGGCTCGACCGATTGCGATCGACCGGCCTCGGGCGGCGACGCATCGCTCATCGCGGCGCACGGTACCTGCGTGGCGGGACTTATCGCCGCCGAAAAGAACAACGGCGTCGGCATCGCCGGGATCTGTCCGTTATGCCGCGTGATACCGGTGAAACTGCTTCGCTACGACGAAACGATGATACCGGTCAGCCGCATCTACGACGCCATCGTCGCCGCGGTCGACGCCGGCGCCGATATCGTGAACAACAGTTGGGGCGACGAGGACACCGACGCGGCGGGGAACTGCATCGCGGTACCGCTCGACAGTTACCGCGCCGAGGCGATACGCTACGCCAGAGAACACGGGCGCGCCGGTCGCGGCGCCCTCACCGTCTGGGCCGCCGGTAATTCGTCGTGCGACGCGGCGCTCAACGAGAATCTGAAACTACCCGATATCCTCGTCGTCTCCGCGCTCGCCGCCGACGATGCCTTCACCGGATACTCGAACTACGGCGACCCGGTCGACCTCTGCGCCGGTGCCGCGAACTGGACGACCGATATCACGGGGCGCGACGGGATCAATGACCGCCTCGCCGCCGGACCGACCGGCGCATACGATCACACCAACCAGTTCAGCGGTACCTCCGCGGCGGCCGCGGTCCTGTCGGGCGTCGGCGGGCTCCTGTACAGTGCCAACCCGCTCCTGTTTTTCGCCGAGGCGCTCACCTGTCTACGAGAACATACCATTGCCCCGACGGCCGACTGTCCCGCAGGCGGCTGGACCTCATCCTCCGGCGACCCGTACGCCCCGGAGGGGGCGCAACGATCGCCCTGTTTCGGCTTCGGGCTTCCCGACATCGAGGCCCTGCTTTCCGGCGCCCGCGACGGATCCTGCGGCCTCGTCTACGACGGATGCGACACCGACGCGGCGTGCGGCGCCGGTTTCACCTGCGACACGGTCCGCCGCGAATGCAGGAAGACCCTACAGCCGGAACGCCCCGCCGCCTCGGGAGGCTGCGCGCTCGTCATAATGGGATGACACGACGGCCGGCCCCATCAAAAAGTTGATTATCTCCCGCATCATGTTACAATCGCCCGGTTATCAACGATAGAGAGTGCGGTCATGACCTCTTTCATTCGCTGGCTGAGTAGCCGGAAAGCCATCATCGGTTTCGCGATACTGCTTTTCGTCACCTTCCTCTCCTCCGAATGGTTCCTCCTCTCCGAGGCACAACGCACTGCCGACAGCGCGGTCAATCACTTGGAAACGACGCTTTCGGCCAAGGGCGACCCGCGCGCGGTCGAACAGGCGCGGGACTTCGCCGAGACCTATCGCACCGACGGGGTCGGACTCTTGCCCTCTTTCCTCGTGACACTCCTCATCGAGATACTCCTGACCTTCCTGTTCCTCATCTTCCTGCGTAAAGTACTCTACATACCGCTCATGAAACTGGCGGCGGTGTTCGAATCGCTCAAGGACGGCGACTTCTCCCAGCGGGTCGAGATAGCCAACGATCACGACCTCGCGCCGCTCGTTGACGGCTTCAATCGCACGGCCGGCAACATCGAACATATCCTGAAGACCATCCGCACCAGTTCTGAACAGGTTCTCACCTCGGCACAGGAGGTGTCATCGGGCAACAACCAACTCTCCATCGCGACCCAGCAGATGGCCTCCTCGCTTCAGCAGACCGCCGCATCGGTCGAGGAGATAACGGCCTCCATACAAGAGGCAGCGGGCCTATCGGCGGAGGCGGCGACCAAGATGCGCCGCACCACCTCCGACGCCGAGACCGGCGCCAGGATGCTCGCCGAGATGGCCGCGGCGATGGGCACCGTGAAGGCATCGGGCGATAAGATACAGGAGATCGTGAATGTCGTGAACGACATCGCGTTCCAGACCAACCTGCTCGCGCTCAACGCCGCGGTCGAGGCGGCGCGCGCCGGCGAGGAGGGCAAGGGCTTCGCGGTGGTCGCGA
>JAKQHE010000016.1 GCA_029573155.1 bacterium | reverse complement strand
CGGCGAATAATCAGGAGCGTCCCGAGATCGCGTTCGACGGGACCAATTATCTCGCGGTGTGGGGCGATCTCCGTAGCGGGAATTGGGATGTGTTCGGGGCGCGGATTGGAATGAACGGTGTGGTGGTCGATGGGGCCGGCGTCATGGTGTCGGGCAACGCCAACAGTCAGTACGAACCGGCGGTCGCGTTCGACGGGACCAACTATCTGGTCGTCTGGCACGATTTCCGCACCAATGTCTATTACGATATCTACGGCGTGCGGGTCGCCTCCGACGGGACGGTGCTCGACCCGGCGGGGATCGGGATATCCATTTCTGCGAACCATCAGCAGTATCCGGCGGTCGCTTTTGACGGGACCAACTATCTGGTGGTGTGGCAGGATTACCGGAACGGCACCGACTGGAATATCTACGGGACACGGGTGACCAAGGCGGGTTCGGTCCTCAACGGCGGCGGCATCGCGATATCGACCGCGACCAACCAGCAATACTATCCGTCGGTCGCGTTCGACGGGACCAACTATCTGGTGGTTTGGGGCGATGCACGGAGCGGCGCGTGGGATATCTATGGGTCGCGGATGCAACCCGACGGGACGGTGCTTGAGTCCGGTGGCATCGCGATATCGACCGCAGGCAATACACAGGAATATCCCACAGTCACCTTCGGCGGCGGATATTATTTCGTGGTGTGGCATGATCTACGCAGCGGCAGCACATGGGATATCTACGGCGCGCGGGTGAACACCTCGGGTGGCGTACAGGATCCGGTCGGCATCGCGGTATCGACCGCGACCAACCATCAGTACCGTCCCGCTGTCGCCTATGATGGCGTCAACTATTTCGCGGCGTGGACGGATGTCCGGAGCGGGAGTTACGACATCTACGGCGCCCGGGTGAACAACGCGGGCGGCCTGCTGGACGGGAGCGGTATCATGATATCGAACGCGGTCAACAATCAGGATTGGCCGGCGGTCGCATTCGGCGGAAAAGATACGCTGGTGACTTGGACAGATATCCGGAACGGTAGTAACTACGACATCTATGGTGCACGGGTGAAGACCGACGGGACGGTGTTCGACACGGGCGGCTTTCTCATATCGGGTGACGGTTATGAGGAGACTCTCCCGGCGGTAGCCCACGGCGGCGCCGACGATACCTATCTGGTCGTTTATCGGAGCCGGGAAGCGACCAATGAGTATCGTATCAATGGGCGGACACTGGAACTTTTCTGTCCCGCCGGTAACTACGGCGATTCCTTCTCCTGCACCGCGTGTCCTGCCGGGACCTACAGCCCGACCGAGGGGGCGCGGACGGTCGCCGAGTGTTATCCCTGTGCGCCGGGCTATATCAGCGCCGCCGGCGCGGCCTCTTGTACCGCCTGCGCGGCGGGGACCTACGAGGATAGTAATGCCTGTCTCGACTGCGCGGCGGGCGCCTACACCCCCTTCGCGGGGATGACCGCCTGCCTTGACTGCGCTGCCGGTACCTACAATGCCTTGGTGGGCCAGAGTTCCTGCACCGCTTGCACGGCGGGTACTTACGCGGCGACCACCGGTCAGACGGTGTGCGACGATTGCGCCGCGGGGACCTACAATCCGGTGACCGGCCAGGCCGCCTGTCTCGATTGCGCGACGGGCAGTTATGCCGACGCGACCGGGAGCACCTCGTGCACCGCCTGTCTTCCCGGCACCTATCAGAATACGACCGGCCAAGCATCGTGCGACGCTTGTGCCGCGGGCACCTTTGCCGCAAATGCCGGTAGCGCGACCTGCGCCGCGTGTCCGACGGGGACCTATAACGACACAACGGGCCAGAGTTCCTGTACCGCCTGCGCGGCGGGTACCTACGCCGATACGACGGGGAATACGGCGTGTACGGCCTGCGCGGCAGGCACCTATAACCCCGCTACTGGTCAGACCGCCTGCCTTGCCTGTGCGGCTGGCACCTTCGCCGATACGACCGGGAACAGTTACTGCACACTGTGCGCCGCGGGCTATGCCCAGAGTGGAACCGGACAGACCGATTGTGATCCGTGCAACGCGGGGAAATACAGCCCCTCCGCTGGTCAGAGCGCCTGTCTGGCTTGTACGCCGGGGACCTATACGACCGACGACGGCTTAGGCAAAACGGCCTGTCTTCTGTGCGCGGCCGGACAGGTGCCGAACGGCACTCAGACCGGCTGTGAATCCTGTGTCGCGGGCACCTATGCGGCGACCGCCGGGAGCGCCATCTGTACGCCGTGCGCGAAAGGGACCTATCAGGACGATACCGGTCAGACCTCGTGCTATGCCTGTGCGCCGGGCACCATTGCGGCGAGCACCGGCCAGACGACCTGCGACGAGTGTGTCGCCGGCACCTATAATCCTTCCTCCGGACAGAGCGCCTGCCTCCTTTGTGCGGCGGGCACCTTCGCCGCCATGACCGGCAACACCGCCTGTACGCCGTGCAACTCCGGGTATGCCCAACCTCTTTTAGGAAGCATGGGGTGCGTCGCCTGTAATGTGGGCACCTTCGCGGCGGGCTTCGGTAACACGACCTGCACCGATTGTCTGCCGGGCACCTATGCCGATCTGCCCGCTCAGAGCGCCTGCACGAAGTGCGGGATCGGTTCGTACGCCGCCGTGGCGGGAAGCGACGCCTGTGTCGTTTGTGCGCCGGGCACCTATGGTCCGAGCGACGGGCTGACCGCCTGCCTCGACTGCGCCGTCGGTACCTATGCCGAGACGCCCGGTCAGAGCGCCTGCGTTTCCTGTCCGGCAGGCGCATATACGGCAAACACCGGCCAGAGCGATTGCCTGTTGTGCGCGGCCGGGTACTATAATCCTTCGGTGGGACAATCCTCCTGTCTTGCCTGCCCGGCGGGATCCTATGCCGACGGCGAGGGAAACGATGCCTGTTCTCCCTGCGCGGTCGGGACCTACGCCGCCGCGACCGGTCAGGTCTCGTGCACCGATTGTGCGGCAGGCACCTATGCGGCGAACACGGGCAGTACCGTCTGTGCCGTCTGCCCGACGGGTATGGATTCGCTGGCCGGCGCCGACTCCTGCTGGCCGATCTGTGGCGACGGTATGCTGGTCATGGGCGAGGCCTGTGACGACGGTAACGAGGAGGCGGCCGACGGCTGTGCCGGAGACTGCACCGCTATAGAGCCCAACTGGATATGCCCCGAGGTCGGGGAGCCGTGCATCGCGGTCTGCACCATAAACGGCAAGATGTACACCGAAGGCGAGGTCAACCCCGACAATGTCTGCCAGCACTGCCATACCGCGACGAGTCGCGAGGCGTGGAGCGCCCGCATCGCCGGGACCCCGTGTGCCGACGAGGGCCTTGCCTGTACCGCCGATGTCTGCGACGGCGCCGGCACCTGCGGGCATCCGGTGGTCACCGGCTGTCTCATCGATGACGAGTGTATCGGGACCGGGACGCTTGATCCCATGAACGACTGCCGTGACTGCAATCCGGCGCTCGCGACCGCTTCCTACAGCGACCGGGCGAAAGGTCTTGCCTGCACCGACGATGGGCAGGGCTGGACGATGGATGTCTGCGACGGGGCGGGTGTGTGCGATCATCCCGAAACGGGCAAGTGCGTCATCCTCGGCGTCGAATATGCGGGGGGCGCGGCGAACCCCGGGAACGCCTGCCAGATGTGCGACCCCGAGAACGACCCCGACGATTGGAGCGCCCGTGTGGAGGGCTTCCCCTGTGTGGCTGACGCCTTCGATTGCACTTGGGATGTCTGTGACGGGACCGGCGCCTGTGAACATCGCCTTTACACCGGGTGCCTCATAGGCGGCGTCTGTATCGCGGCGGGGGCGTTCGATCCTCTGAACGATTGTATGGAATGCGCGCCGACGACGGCGACCGACGCATACAGCGCCCGTATGCAAGGGGTCGCCTGCGCCGATGACGGCCTTGCCTACACCATGGATGTCTGCGACGGGGACGGCGAATGTGCACATACCGAAACGGGTGTCTGCCTCATAGACGAGGTCGCCTTCGCCGATGGCGCGCCGAACCCCGAGAATGCCTGTGAGATGTGCGATCCGGCGCTCGATCAGTTCGGGTGGAGCGATCGGATAGAGAATTTCCCCTGCGAGACCGACGACCGTGCCTGCACGCTCGATGTCTGTGACGGCGAAGGGACCTGCCTGCATACCCTGTACACCGGCTGCCTGATAGGGGAAAGTTGTGTCGCTACCGGTGTCGCTGATCCGACGAATCCCTGCATGGCCTGTGATCCGGCGGTGACGACCGACGCCTACAGCGCCCGCATCGACGGCTACCCCTGCACCGAGGACGGAGACGACTGCACCTACGACCTCTGCAACGCCGGCGCCTGCGAGCATCCGGTCAAGAATACGCTGGAATGTCAGTCGCCGGACGATGACGATATCGGCACCGACGAGGTGGTGACGGATGAAATAATGACCGATGAGATGGCGACCGACGATATCCTGACCGACGATATCCTGACCGACGAGACGGTCACCGATGAAGATGCCGTGACCGTCGACGAGCAGACGCCTGACGATACCACCGACGAAGAGCCGGCTGACGACTCGACGGTGGTCCCCGACGACACGGTCGACGACGAAGTGACCGATGAGGCCGTGGGCGACGAGATGCTTACCGACGAGGACAACGCGCTCGTTTTCCCCGAAAGCGAGGCGCCGAAGGATTCCGGTTGCGGCTGTTCGTTGATCTTCTAGTCCCTTTTCACGGGTGCTTCTTCACGAAACGGTGGAAACTCGCCGCCGCGATCAGATAGCAGAAGGCGGCGAGCGTGAACACGAAGGTGAAGCCGTACGCCATCGCCAGCACTATCGATAGGACCGAACTCACGACGCCCGCGACCCCGTTGACGGCGACCGCCCACGGGATGAAACCGGCATTCTTCTCGCCCACGATGGTGAGGCCGGTGGGGAAGAACAGTCCCATCAGGAACCCGAGCGGGAAGAGCACCAGTAAAGAGAGGAGGAGTCGTGCCTCGAACGGAGCGGCGAGGAACCGGTGCGTGAACCACGGGACGAGCACCGCGTAGCCGAGCACGAGGAACGGCATGAGGAGGGCGAGCGCCTTGTACAGCCGGCGGTCACCGAACAGGATGAGTACTCTTTTACTGAACAGGGCGCCGATCCCGGCGCATACCAGCAGTATCCCGACACAGGCCGCGATGGCATCGGAGGGGTTTCCGAGAAAGAGGACGAACTGCTGGATGAGCGCTATCTCGATGAACATGAATCCGATGCCGAGCATCGAGAAATAGAGTATTTGCAGGTGCGGCGAGAAGACCCGTTCCTGCGAACTCATGAAAAAGAGCGGCGCCACGATAAGAAGGAACGAGAAAAGAAGCGACTGCACGAGAACGAGCGCCAGTATCATGAGCCCGATCGGCATGCTGTCGACGAGCGAGCCGCCGCCGCCCCAATCGGCCGCGAACAGATGCCGGAGCCGGTAGTAGTGGAAAAAGAACGGCTGATCGTCGGTGACCGGCGTGATGTCGTAATCGTAGGCGGCGATGAAACGGTCCTCGGTCCCCTTGGCGACCTCTTCGAAGTACCGATGGAACGAGGCGCGTAGGTGTCCCACGCCTTCGGCGGGAGGGAATGCCTGCTTTTCGAATATCGGATCCCAGTAGGTGTCGGGCGCCTCGAAACCGGGAGCGTAGATGATGCGGTTGCGCGGTGTTTCGGCCGCTTTCTCGACGATAAGCGCTATCTCGTGCCACGAGAAGGGACGCGGTTTTACGAGCACCGCGGCGAGCGATCCGTCACCGATGACGACAATGTGACGGTGTGGCTCGGCGACCCCCATGGCGCGGAGCACCTTAACCGCTTCGGTACAGAGGCGCAGGGTCTCGCGGGGCGGCCAGAAAAGCCAGCGGATGATCGACAGGGTGCCGTCGTTGGTCAGGTGTTCGAGATACTCGCGCAGAGCGTCGGTCGTGTACAGGTAACTTTCGCTGAGGACATAGGCGCCGGTCGCGAGCGCCGTCCAGGTGTCCACCCCCGATAACTGAAGGATGTCGTACCGGTCGGGCGAGCGACGGATGAAGCCGCGTCCCTCACTGTGGACGACCTGCACGCGCGGATCCTGAAGCGGTCGGCCCACGAGATCGGCGAAATGGTCGCGGGTCGCCGCGATCATCGCCTTGTTTATCTCCACGGCGGTCACCGAAGCGGCGTCGTGGTGCAATGCCGTTACGATATCGGTGCCGCCGCCGATGCCGACGACGAGGACCTTCGGTCGCTCGTGGGTGTAGTAGGCCGACGAATAGAGCGAGAGCCCGATGCGCGGATAGTCGAAGGTCCCCGGCGTGCTGACCGACGGGAAATCGTACAGCAGGGTATAGGCGTCGCCGTCTATAGTGATGACCTTGTTGGGGAGTTCGGGGAAGTAGTTGAAGAACTCCTGCGACCGCTTGTTGGCGAGCACATCGATGCGCGCCACGCGGTCCAACTGGGTGAACTCTATTTTCTGGTCCGGATCGTACTTCTTGCCCATGCCGAGCGCCTTGGAAGCGGGCGGTTCGATGGGGAAGAGGGCGAAGCGGGCCGGGTAGAGCACGATGAGCGAAAGAGCGAGACACCCGGCGATCAGGCGGGCGATGCG
>JAKQHE010000012.1 GCA_029573155.1 bacterium | reverse complement strand
CGGGGGTGTCGGTGCCGGCGCCGTCTATCGGGTCTTCCGCGCCCAGATCGTTGGGGTCGCGCTCCGTGGCGAAATCCTCCGTGAAATCCTGCCCCATGGCGTCCCCTATGCCGCCTTTGTCACCACGCGTACCGGTGATCGACTTGTCCTCCTCCTTCTCAATGGTGGATGAGGTATCGACACGGGTCAACTGCCGCGGACACCCTTGCGATTCGGTAAAAGCCCGCTCCGCCGCGTCCGCAAGCCCTTTTACAAGCGTGAACTGGATCTGTGCCGCATCTTTCTTCTCGGAACGGATCATGTCCTCCATACGGTTCCGAGCCGAGATTATGCTGGCCGAAACCCCTTTTATCGTTGCGAGGATGTCATCTAGGCACAGTTTCCACTTGATATCCTTCTCGTTGACCGCCTGTGCATTCATCTTCTGTATCTGCGCCTCTATCTCCGTCACGCGCCGCGCCCAGCCATCGATATCGCTTCGCATCTGATCGACACTGACGGATGCCGTTTCCTGAGCCGCCTGTGTAGAGAGAGGTATCATGAGCATGGCCACCGCACAGGTCAGAGCAAGCCATTTCATGATGGCACCTCCTTTTCTCCGCATCCGTTACTCCGCCGGCGTGAATATGAACGGGAAGGCAACGATACCCGGATCTTCCGGCTTGGGGAATCTCCAGCGCGAGACCACACTCTTGATGCAGGAGGTCACGCCTCCGTCCTTCACCGTATCTTCGGTTATCTGAACAGATTCCGCGCGACCGTCCGCGTTGATCATCCAGGTCACCTCGATCCTTCCCTTCAGCTGCGGATTCGTCTTCAAGGCATTCAGATAACAGCGCTGTATGGCGGGGCTGTTCTGCTTCACTATCTTGTTGATGGCACCACGGTCAAGGGTCCCTTCTATTTCGGGAGCGCCTACCTTGGTGCTTCCGGTGATCTCCTTCTCCTTCACGGCACCCACCTTTACCTTACCTGCGCTGTCGGCCACCTTCAGGTCGTCGATCTTCGCCGTTTCGGTCGCGCCGGCGTCCCCTTTCCGGCTTCGCTGACCGGCATCGGTCGCCACACCTATCTGTTTAACGCCTGAAAGCGCCGAATCTATATCTCGGTCCTTTGCCCCTTCTCCCAGCACATCAGATACTATGCCGAACGAACTGTCTCCTCCGGTGGAGCCAAGCATCTTCATCAGACCTAACCCAGCGACTTTCTTCTTCATTTCAGAGAGCCGCATCGCCTCCTCCTGCGCACGGGTCGCCGCATCACGCGGTCCCTTTCTCTTTTTGACAGGTTCGTCGGCGCCGGCGTCGCTTTTTTTCTCTTCTTTCTTTGCGGTCTTGGCCGCACCTTCGTCAGTGGTGGGCGTTTCATCAACCGGTTTTTCCTTCTCTTTCATCTGATCGACATCAGCTATCAAGCGGGCAAAGCGATTGTCTATCTGTTCAAGGGTCTTGGGGGCTGGATCGGGAAGACCATACATCCAGAAAATGAACGCATAGCCCACGATGAATATGCTTCCCTGGATAGCGGCCAGTGGCCAGTCTATCATCTGGAGCCATGATCCTCTGATGGAGCGAGGCAATCGCAATTTGGGGGGCTTGGGCGGCGGCGTGATGAATTGGAAGAGGACGATGGCGCTCCCCACCACTATTTTGCCGCGGGCATCGGTCGAAAGAGGAAGGATGTACGCGCTACCGCGCTTTTTCAACATCCCCTTCTTGACAACCTCCTCGATATCGATGACCTTTCCCTTCAGCGAGACCTTGCCGGTCATGTTCTCCATGACCACCAACTCATATTTTCCCGATTTGTAGTAGAAGATGGGAAAACGGTTCGGCAGGGCCGAAGAGGGGATCACAAAATGGGCCTTGGCGGTATCGCCGATGTAGATGGTCTCCGGTTTACGGAAGACCTGCTCATCGATTATCTTGCCGTTGTAGATAACGCCAACGCGTAAAACTTTATCGGCAACAGAACCCTGTGTCATGTGACCCCCTCGTCAGAGATACTCCTCACTCATTGGAAGAAGCATACAAAAACAATTCGTGGACCCTACCCTTGCCCTTCCGTAGCATCAGCGATCACCAAGAACTTAAATTTGCTGAACTCCGCCTGAGAAGCGGTGTACATCACTTCGGTAAGAAGCCGGAAAGGCGTATCGGCATCCATGATGATGGTGGCGATGCCCAACGACTTGCCCGCCGACGGGTTCACCGCCGCTATGCGCCGCTGCTTCTCGATAGCGTCGACCAGCATCTTGTTCAGCGGGATGATGAAATACCCGTCCTCGGGGGGGCGTTTCTGCGCGCCATCCACCTTGCCATCCTTGACGCCAAGCGCCATGTTGTTGTCCACCAGTATGGCAGACTTCGACACCGTGATGACAACGGTCTGTTCAGGCGTCAGCATGGTCTTGCCTTTCGGGATATCAAGGTCGCTCGAAGGAGTGACATTCACCGCGTCGGTGGAGTAACTCTTCAACAGGAAGACGAGCAGGATGGTGAGAATGTCCATGAGCGAGTTCATGGTGAGTTTCGCCGGAGTCTCTCCGCGAACGCCTTTCTTTGCCGCCTTTTTCTTGGCAAGCATCTCCTGCTCATAACTTTCCGAGAGGATCTCGTAATTCTGATTTTTCTCTTCAGCCATCGTATCCTCCCTTGCTACGCGACGCCAGCGGCCAATACGACATTCGGGAAGAGCGACCTTTTCTTGTCGCCATCCTTCTTTTCGCGGGACGCGTCCATCACTTGGATGATATAGCGATACTTGATGTGCGACTCCGCATTGATGATAATGTTCTCCTCCACCGGGTTCTCATCCTTGATGTCGGCGAGCATCTGCGTCAATTTCTCGTAATCGTACACCTTGCCCGGCACCGGTTTGCCGTCGATGATCTCTTCCCCATCCTTCTTGGGGATGGTGGGACCCAGCGGATCATCCTTGTTCTCAATGACCTGATCCCGCGCATACAGATGCATACCGCGATCGGTAAGCGCGATGGTCAGTTTGAGCGGTTTCTCGTCGGGCGCCTGATCGGGCGGCGGCACCTCGCTCGCGGGGCCGATCTGCGGCGTCGCCACATTGATGACCGCCAACTTCATCTGTTCCATCGCCGTCAAAAGCAACGGGATCAGGATGAGGATGAGGTTCATCGCAGGGGTCAGGTTGAGGTCGGTATCGACCTCCTCCGTCGGTCTCCTTTTCTTAGCCATCGGTCCAACCTCCTGAGTTTAAGCCTCGGTAGAGACGGTCCCCTTCTCACGAGAAACAAGCAGATTCACCAGTTTGACCGAATAGAGGTCAACCTCGTTGAAGATCTTGTTCTCAAGCGCCTTGAGGACCATGTGCAATGCCATGCCGGGGATAGCGACGCCAAGACCAAAACCGGTCGTGTTCATCGCGACGGCGATACCGGAGGCCAGCAGGGCCGACTTCTGCTCGGGAGCGGCGTGCGCAACGGCGTCGAACGCGGAGATAAGACCCTGGATCGTACCGAGAAGACCAAGGAGCGTCGCAAGGTTGTTAAAGACCGCGACCGTATCGGTGAGTTTCTTCACCTTCGGGGTGTACTCAAGGACCGCTTCCTCGATGGCGTTCTGGATCTCGAGTTCGCCACGGTTGGCGCGGCTGAGACCGGCCTTAAGGACATTGGCGAGCGCGGCGTCGCCGGCGGCAGAGCAGAGCTTGATGGCCTTGTCGACATTGTTGGCCATCACGAGTTTCTGGATCTGCTTCATCAGGTTGGCGCCGTTCGTGTTGAATTTGAGCAGAAGGAAGATGAACTTGTAGATGGAAACGCCGATGATGTACAGACCGCACAGCGCGATGAAATGCATGAACATACCGCCCTCGCGGTAAAACTGGGCAAAAGACTGGATCATGGTAAAACCTCCATGCTAAGGACGAATATAAACCTAGAAGGCATCTTCACTGAAGATGGCCTCCTGCACCTTGGGCAAAAAACTCACCTGAAGATCGAGCATCTGATACCGGAACCCCGCGCGGACAAGGAACATCTGCGCCTCCGGCCTTTCTATCTTTCCCTCTATGAGCATCGCATCCATCGTCACTTTATTCTCACCCTTCTTCTTCGGCGCATCAGCAAGCAGACCACCCATCAAAAAAACGAGAACCGTCAATAAAAAGAAGCATGGACGAATCATCCCGTTTCGCGCTCGCGCCTCATCCCAATTATCAAAGACCGTCAGTCATACCTTTTTCTTGGCCGGAAATCAACTTTTTCGGCCCTTTTTATCTCTCTGATATCTCTTTGTTTTCTTTGTCAGTTACCTGCAGGCGGCGGAGTCTGCGGAGCGGCATCGGAGGCGGGGGGGGCCGGCTGGCCTGGGGAAGGGGTACCGCGCAGTTCCTCTAGTCGCTTCCGTGCAAAGACCCCACGCTCATCTTCCGGGTCCAGTTCAGGGTATTTTGCAAGGAAGGC
>JAKQHE010000253.1 GCA_029573155.1 bacterium | reverse complement strand
GGCGAAGGTCCGTTCGCCGTCGGGGGTGATGAGTGCCACGGCGCGTCCCGTTTCGGGGCCGTCGATGAGCAGGCGCGGTACGATGCCGCATCCGGTAAGGTCATCGAGGAAATAGTGCCCCCACTCGTCGTCGCTCACCTTGCCGACAAAGGAGCAGGGGACGCCGAGTCGGGTCAGGCCATGTACGGTGTTTGCCGCCGAGCCGCCCGAACTGACCGTGCGGGAGAGTCGACCGGTCGCGTCGAGTACCGCGCGGGACCGATCGCGATCGACGAGATTCATGGTCCCGCGGGGAAGGTCCAGGCGATGCAGGAGAGAGTCGTCGGGAAGCGTTACGAGGATATCGACGAGTGCGTTGCCGATGCCGACGACCGTCGTCATGGGTCAATTCCCTTTAGTATCGGTGGGATAGCTCGGGATACGGGAACGGGTCATTATTGCACGATGATGAGGCGCCCCATCTCCGGTTTGGGGAATTTTTTGTTCTTTTTGAGGTACTCGACCAATATGGCTGGCAGGGAGATGAATGTGTCCTTCTTGTTCTTCAGGTCCTTGAGCATGGTGTAGCCGTCGCCGCCGCTGGCGATGAAACTGTTTATCGCGAGGGTATAGACCTTGTTCTTATCGAGCGGCTTACCACCGATCTTGATGTCGAGCGCGGACCCCTTGTATATCTTCATCGAGAGCCCCGACACTTGCAGGAAGCCGCCGGCCCCTTGGCCTTTCTGTGCGAAATAGTCGAGAACATCCTGCAGTTCCTTGCCTTTTATCTTGCCGACGAACAGCGTGTCGAGGAAGGGGAACATCGAGTACAATTCCCGTTCGGTTATCTTGCCGGCCGGCAGGCCCTGCCGTATCGAGCCGGCGTTGAAGAAGGCGATGTCGGTCTTGCCACGCTCACGCATGATGTCGGCGATGATGTCGCCGAGCTCTATTTCCTTGAATCGCGCCTCTTCGCGGTAACCCGCGAGCGGGGTCTCAATGGTGCCGAGGAGCGTTTCGGAGAATTCGCACTTGAAGCCGGCGAGCATGTCGAGCATCGCCTTATTCTCCTTGATCTCTTTTTCCATGAACTGGTATGATACGTTGTTGCCGCTCCCCACCTTTTTCTTGAGGTTGATGGGGTACATCTTGAAGTAGTTCTTGGTGATCTTGCCGCCTTTTACGAACAGGTCGAATCGGCCGAGCCATTTGCCCATGCCCTCGGTCTGGATGATGAGCGAGTCGCCTATCTTGACCGGCGCGTAGAATTGGCGGTGGGTGTGGCCGCCGACGATAAGGTCGATGCCCGGCACCGAGCGCGCGAGGAAGTTGTCGCCCTCGAACCCGTCGTAACTTTTGTCGGTGTCGAAGTACCCGAGGTGGGTAAGCGCGATCACCAGGTGATTGTTCTTCTTGAGAAGAGGCACCCGCGTCTTCGCCTCCTGTATCGGGTCGGTGACCACGATGTCGCCTGAGAGGCCGGCGGTGGTTATCTGTTCTATCTCGCGGGTCGACAGTCCGAGTATCGCGACCTTGAGCCCGCTGTCGAAGGTCTTTTCGATATATTCGCGGTCGGCGAGCGGCTTGGTGCCGCCCTCTTTGTAGATATTCGCCGATATCCAGTCGAACTTGGACTCTTTCTTCATCTCGTTGAAGGTGTCTATGCCGAAGAAGAGGTCATGGTTACCGACGACCGTCGCATCGAAGCCGACGAGGTTCATCCCCTTCACGACCGGAAGGTTCTTGCAGACATTGCTGCGCGGGTCGCCGAGCGCGATATCGCCCGCCATGAGCGCCAGCACATCTCCCCCCTTGCCCTGCACCTCGGCACGGATCTGGTCCACGAGCGTCTTGACGGCGGCGAGCCCGCCGATGCCGGGATTGTCGGACTCGTCATACTGCCAAGCCATTCCATGGATATCATTCATGAAAAGCACGGTCAGCATGGTCTCCTTTTCCTGCGCCGAAACGAGGACGGTGAGAAAAAGGATAACAGAGAACACCAATGATCTAGCCATTGTTCGCTCCTTCATTATGCCACTGTAACTACCTACCATTGAGCCCCGTTCTTCAATTCTTCAAGAGAATATAGTGTGTCGGGTGAAGAAGTCAAATAGTTGCGAGAGTATTTTACATAGTTGTCGGCCGACCGTTTCAGGAAAAGTCGTTCCGCTTCGGTCAGGGGCCGCTTGACCGTCGCCGGGTTCCCCGCGACGAGGACCCCGTCGGGAATGACGGTGCCGGTGCGCAGGAGCGATCCGGCGGCCACCATGACCTCGGAGCCTACCCGGCACCCGTCGAGGAGCACCGCCCCCATACCGATGAGCGTCCGGTCACCTATGATGGAGCCGTGGATGACGGTATGGTGAGCTATCGTCACCTCGTCGCCGATCTCGGTCGGATACTTCGCCGCGGTGACATGTATGACGGCGTTGTCCTGCACATTGGTGCGTGCGCCGATACGGATGTGGTTGACATCGCCTCGTGCGATGGCGCCGAACCAGATGTTCGCCTCAGGGCCGATCGTAACATCGCCGATGATGGTGGCGCTGCGGAAGATGACCGCGCTGCCGTCGATGCGGGGAAAAGTATCGAGATACCGGGCGATCATGTCAGGCCATCTCGAAACTGTCACGCGACCGTCTTTTGGCGCGGTACATTGCTTCGTCGGCCTTGGCGATGACCTCCTTGGCTGTGCGACCGTCCTCGGGGAACCCGGCCCAGCCGTAACTGGCGGCGATCCTGAAGGATGCGCCGTCTATCACAAAATCGTGTTTCCGGATGTTCTCCCAGAGGCGTTCGACGACCACCTGTGCGTTCCGTTTGGGAGTGTAGGGAGGAACACGACGAATTCGTCGCCGCCGTAGCGGAACGCCACATCGGCCTTGCGGAGATGCTGGAGCATCACCTGGCCGATCTCGCGCAGGAGTCGCGACCCGACGATGTGGCCGTGCGAGTCGTTGACCAGTTTGAAGTGGTCGAGATCGAAGAAGATGAGCGAGAATTCAGAGAAATAGCGTCCCGCCTGCTGGATCGCCTGATCGAGGAGCGAGAAGAGGTGCCGCGTATTGTAGAGTCCCGTCACCTCGTCGATGATGGTGAGTTGCTTGATGCGCTCTATCTTTGCTATCTTGCGGACCGCTTCGCGCACGATGTCGGCGAACAGGTCGGCCTGCACCGCGAGGAGCGGGTCGTTCTCCAGCGAGGTGGAAAGGCAGAGCCAGGCCTCGCCCCATATCTTCTCGTCGTCCTGATGGCCGATGGGGAAAAAGAAGAACCGATCCGTCCCCATTTCGGGCAGAGCGATGTCGGGGCGGTGGCAGGCGCCGTCCATCGGTATGAAGGAAAGGTCGCCGGGTATCGCGATCGGGAAATGGAGCGTCTTGCGCGCCGGGTAGGCGACCTGCACCCAGTAGCGATCATCGCGCCGGGTCACGACGGCGGAAGGATGATCGGTGAACAGGTCGGCCGCTATCTCGATGGTGCGCGAGAAGAGGAAATCGAACTCGTCGGCCTCGAGAAGCCGCCGGATGACCGGTATGATGGGAGAGATGTCATGCATCGTCGTCGTGTTCCTCGTCGTCGCTTTGTTCGGTTTCGTTCTTCACCCGTACGAACGACACTATAAGCAGGATGAGCGAAATAGTCAAAGTTATCGAAAAGATGACCTTGCCCATGGCTATCTGCGAAAGGTTGTTCCGTGCGCTCATGAGATCGCGGCCGAGCCGTTGCTGCTGTTCGGCCGGGAGTTGTTCCCAGACGCTCACCTCGTAGCGTGGATCCCCCGATATCTCCTCGAGACGGCGTTCGGCGCTGTCGTGGAAGATGACCGACAGGATCAGGAATATCGCGCTGGTCACGACGCCGATGACGCCCCATTTGAAGGGGCTCGTCCCCAGCGTTCTTCGTAACTTCTTGCTCATAGTTTCACCTCAAGTTCCATTTTGACGCCCTTGAAATCGGGCAGATACCGGCAAACGCCGCCGATGCAGGTGAGCCCGCCGCGCATCAGTCCGCCGAATACCGACAGGCGGATATCACGATAGGAGAATCCGATAGAGCCCCCCGGATAGTATTCGTCGATATCCTCCTCCACAAAACCTTGGGCGAACTTGTTGCGGTAGTAGGTGCCGACATAGGAGGCGAAGAGCATATTCTTCCAAGACAGGTCGAGGATGTGCCGCTGTTCTATCGCGCCCTGTTCCTCAGGGGTCTTGTGGAGCGTCAGGTCCCGCCGGTACAGTTCGAGATTGAGTTTGGCCGAGAAGCCGGCGATGCCCAGACCGGCGATCAACTGGGTATAGAGCGTCTCGCCGTAGTAATCGTCGTTCGAGGGGCCGTTCACCTTCAGGTAGCCCGCCTTGGCGCTTACGGTCACCGGGTCGAAGCGCCGCTCCAGAGAACCGCCGGCGAACCAGTAATCCTCTTTGAGCGACAGATCCTCCTCGTATTCCCAGTGGTCGCGGTACGGGTTCGAGAGGCCGCCGATGAATTCGGCCGCCGCGGTGAGCCCGGTCAGGTCCCTGTCGGTGAACTGGACCCGGGTCCGGAGCCCCATGGTGTTGAGGTCGTTGAGGAGCGGCAGATTATCCCAAACGAGGGCGGGCGGCTTGAAATAACGGCGGGAGAAATCGAGATCCTCCATGCGCCGGTAGTTGAGCCAGTAGCGTTCGTAGCGTTTTCCTTCCACCGTTATGGTCAGTCGGCTCTTGCTGATGTCGTGCCAGTTGATGATGGAGAAATAGAGCGCGTTGGCGAGCGTCAGGTCGGTCCGTTTGCGGGTGTCGCCCCATATCGCCTCGCGTGTCCAGTGGTCGGCGCCGTCGGGCAGGATGGTGCCGCCCAGATAGACGGTGGTGCGCGGTATCAGGCGGTAGGCATCGGCGTAGAGTCCGATGACATGGAAATATTTGCTCTGGTAGGTGCGCGGCGAATCGGGATCGTCCCAGCGCTGGCGGTCAAGGGTGTAGTCGCCGTAGAGGCCGCCGCCGTATTCGACGCCGGTATTTACGCCCGCTATCCAGTAACCCGCCTCGCCCCCCCAGAGGATGTCGTTCGCCTCGCCCATCCGTTCGAGCGTCGCGCGATCGCGCAGGA
Source organism: bacterium (assembly GCA_029573155.1). Classification (GTDB taxonomy): domain Bacteria; phylum UBP6; class UBA1177; order UBA1177; family JAKLFG01; genus JAKLFG01. The sequence goes on along the minus strand of JAKQHE010000253.1, from coordinate 17,761 downwards.
GGGGGTTGGCGACGCCGCCGAAGGCCTTGGCGTGAAAGTCGCCCGACCGGACCGTGACCGATCCGCCGCGGAGGGCGTTATCCTCGCCCGCCGGGTCCTTCAGGAGTGAGAAGAGCAGCCCACGGTTCATGCTTTCATGGAAGTCGCCCGCCGTGACGGTGACGACCGGCCAGTGCATCTTGAGATAGATGCGGTCGAGGGCATGCATCCATCCGTGGTTGAACGCCTCCGGTGCGTAGCGATAGTCGAAGTTCTTCACCTTGTCGTCGGGGCCGCGACCGAGGAAGAGCAGAAGGTTCTTGCGCATGCCGACGGTATAGCGGTCATAGGTTCCCTCGATGAAGAGTTCTTGGGCAAGGGTGGTGTAGTCGTCGGGTATCGCGGTGTCGGTGCTCTGATGATCGAAGTGGATGTTGACGCGGCTCGACGAGTGGCCGGTGAACCGCGGTGGCGGGGGATCGGTGCTTTCCGGGGTCTCCGTAGCGGCCGGGGTCTCCTGTCCGGTCAGGGTGGCGAACAAGAGCAATGCGACGAGGAACGATCGCATCGGCGCGTCAGTCGGCCGGCAGGGCGTCGAGTTCGCGGACGGTCCGGTCGCCGTCGCCCGGTTCGTAACCGGTGTGGCGGGAAACGACGGCGCCGCTTTTGTTCACGAGGATCGAATAAGGCACCGTGTCGCCGCCGGGGATGAGCGAAGCGGTCCGCGCCTTGGTCGGATCCACGAGCACCGGGAAGGGGAGGCCGTTCTCGATGACGAAGGCCCGTACCTTGTCCATGCTTTCTTCGGTGTCGGTCGAAACGGCGACGAACTCGACCTTGTCCCTGTAGCGATCGTAGATGGCGGCGAGATCGCGCAATTCGGCCTTGCAGGGGTCGCACCAGGTCGCCCAGAAGGCGACGAGCAGGTGTTTCCTGCCGCGGATGTCGTCGAACGAGAATCGTCCGCCGTCCCAGGTCGCAAGGTCGAGCGAGAAGCCGCCGTCCGTTGCGGTCGGGGTGGCCGCGGGGGGCGCGACCGGCGTCGGAGAGGGGCCGGTGTTATCGGTGGAGGCGCAGGCGCCCGACAGGAAAAAGGCCGCGGCGAGTGTCGTGAAAAGGGTGCGGATCATGCGGATCTCCGGGCTATCAGAGTTCGTCAAGCCAGAACTGGATGGCCCGTTCCTGATTATCGGCGAGCGAGGAGTCCCATCCCTCGAAGTAATTGAGTATTTTCATCGAGGTCGCGTCGATGAGGGCGTTGGTGGGGTATCCGGCCATGACATATTTGGCCAACGTCGACTGCATGTCCATCTCAAGGTAGCCGTAGACGAATTTCGCCTTGTCGCCGTAGCCGTCTATCATCGCATCACGCATATTCTTCAGTTTTTCCGGCTCCTTGGAGGGCTGGGGGCCCGAGAGCAGGCCGTTCTCGATGAAGATGATCTCGAGCCCGCCGTCTATGTACTCCTTCTTGTATACGTCGGGAAGGTCGGCTTTTTCTACATTGCAATAGGGGCAGTTGTAGGCGGAGAAGATGAGCCAGATGAGTTTTTTCTTTTTGTAGAAGTGACCGAGCGTCCACATCACATCCTCGTGATCGAAGAAGGTGATGTTCGCGGCGATGTCGTCGACCTGATTGGAGGTCGGGGTCTCCGTCGGGTACTCGGGAAGCGGCTCGGCGGTGTCGATGTCGGGGGTCTCGTCGACGAGCATGTCATCGGCCGTCGCCGACTCATCGGAGGCGGGGCTGTTGTCGGTGGCGGGGTCGTTGTCGTCGCCGCAGGCCGGCAATATCGCCAGCAGGAGCGCGAAAAGGAGCGTCGTGAAAAGATAGTTCTTGGTCATGGGGATCCTCTCCTATCGTTAAGGTTATTCGTCGATGCGCAACAGGACCACCGATATGTTGTCCTTGCCGCCGTTCGCGTTCGCGCGGTCTATCAGTTTGTCGGCCGCTTCGCGTAGGTTCTTCGACTCGGCGAGGATGGCGGCCATGTCGTCGTCGGTCACCATGTCCGACAGTCCGTCGGAACAGGCGAAGTATATCTCGCCCTTGCTGACCGGGCGTTCCAGCACATCCACCAGCACATTCTCCTTCATGCCGAGCGCCCGCATGATGACATTCTTGTGGGGGAAGTTCCGCGCCTGTTCGGGCGTCAGTTGCCCCGCCTTGACATACTCGTTGACGAGCGAGTGGTCCTCGGTGACCTGCGAGATGGCGCCGTCGGCGTAGCGGTAACACCGGCTGTCGCCGACATGGGCGATGTAAAGCGGCCCGTTCTCGAGCAGGAGCATCGCGACGATGGTGGTGCCCATGCCGGAGTAACTCGCGTTACCCTGCGCGACGCGGAATATCTTGCGGTTGGCGAATTTGATGCCGACCTTCAGTTTGTTGGCCTCGATCGAGAGGTTGGGGTCCATCTTGTAAGGCCAGGTCATGTCCTCGTCCTCTTTGCTCGCCCGGAAGAAATTGACGATGGTCTCTATGGCGATGGAACTGGCTACCTCACCGGCATTGTGACCGCCCATGCCGTCGGCGACCACGAACACCCGCTCTTCGTCGAGTACCGCGAAGGAATCTTCGTTGAGTTCCCGTTTCCTGCCAACATCGGTCTTGCCGTAGCAACTGAACTTCATCATTACCCCGCTATGATATCAACGCTTCTGTCAACGAACAGGTCGAGCGAGCCGGCGCTCTGGTAGAGATCGCCGTCTATCGTGTATTTGAACGGGCGCCCCACCCGTATCGAGAAGTGCTTGCCGATGGTGTCGAGCACGGTGCTCTTGGGAAGCGGCTTGCCGAGCCAGGCGAGCCCGAGGAACGGGACGATCCAGCCTCCTTTGTGTATCGCGAGCATCTGCATCTTGTCGGTGAGGTGGCGGTTGCGCCAGAACGGCTCGAACCCGAGCCCGATCTGCGAGAGCGAGGTGACGAAGATGCCGAGATACGGTTTCGTGCCGAGATCCTTGCCATCCACGACCAGATGCGCATCGAACCCCTCGAAAAGTTTGCGGTACAGCCGGGTCCGCAGAACGATGGACCCGACCGAGTTGAGAAGCGTCCTGAAGGCGACGAGCGGGGAGGGATCCCCGTGCTCGTAGTAGTAGTCCATGAAGGCGGTCACGATGCCGTTGCCGAAAATGAACCCGTACTTGTCGTCAATGCGGAAGAGTGGCTTCTGGACTATGCGCGGTTCGTCACCGTCCTTGTACTTCTTGACCAGTCTTTTCAGGTTGGCGAGTGCGCCGCGCCGGGCCTTCACGTTGGTCGCGACCTGGTTGATGGTGCCGCCGCGCAGGACCGCGATAGGGGGAAGCGGCCGGTCGCCCCAGACCTGTATCATCTTGGTGATGACCAGATGGAGCGTGCCGTCGCCACCGTTCACCGCGACGATGTCCACCTTCTTGCGATGAAATTCGTCGAGCGCCGCGTCGAGTTCGGGCAGGTCGTTGGTGAAGCGGGAAAGGAGCACCTCGTCATGGTATTCCTGCATAAGCCGCAGAAGTCGCGGGCGGCGCTTGTTCTGCCGTGCCTTCGGGTTGGATATGAGGCCGATGCCTGCCATGGCTCCTCTGGTAAGGGTAAAGCGTCATATATTAGGTATAGTTCTGTGCGATTGTCAACTAAATAAGGGCCGAAATAAGGGCCGATGTCACTTTTTCAGGAGATCGAGTTCGGGGCTGGAAGCCTGCGCGCTGTCGTACTTCTTCGGGATGCCGGCGTCGCGGGCGACGAGCGCCGCTTCGACCGCCATCTTGAATGCCGTGCCCATCGCGGCGGGGTCTTTGGCGGTGGCGATGGCCGTATTCACGAGCACCGCGTCGGCGCCGAGTTCTATCGCCGCGGCGGCGTCCGAGGGCGCGCCGATACCGGCGTCGACCACGACCGGAACGCGCGCCTGTTCGATGATGATGCGGATCATCTCACGCATGAGGAGTCCTTTGTTCGTCCCTATCGGCGCGGCGAGCGGCATCACCGTCGCGGCGCCCGCATCCTGTAACCGAAGCGCCAGCATCGGGTCGGCGTTGATGTAGGGGAGGACCGCGAAGCCCTTCTTCACCAGTATCTCGGTCGCCTTCAAGGTCTCTATCGGATCGGGCAGGAGATAGCGCGGTTCGGGGGTGAGTTCGAGTTTCACCCACTTGGGAAGACCCGCCTCGGCCGCCATCTCGGCGTAGAAGACCGCCTCGTCGGCCGTCCGCGCCCCGGCGGTGTTGGGCAGTATCGTGATGTCGGGACAGTTAAGGAGCGGCTTTAAGAGCGATTCGTCCTTGCCGCCGAGATCCATCCGCCGCAGCGATGCCGTCACCACCTGTGTGCCGGCGGCCTTCACCGCCGCGATCATCGCGTCGTTCGATCGGTATTTGCCGGTACCAAGGAAGAGCCGCGAGGTGAAAGAGAGCGGGCCGACGCGCAGTTCTTTTTCCATTATCTCACCTGTTCAGTTCAAGCATCCGGCTGAGGGCGTAACGCGCCCGCTCGGCGATGTCGCTTGCCACCGTGACCACCGTCTCTCCCTCGTCGAGCGCCCGGAGGATGGTCTCAAGCGTTATCTTCTTCATGTTCTGGCAATAAAGCATCGGGGCGGATAGTTCGATGAATTCGGCCGCCGGGTCGTGTCGCCGGAGGGTGTGGGTGATGCCCGATTCGGTGACGATGATGTAGCGCGTATGTTTCTTTTCCTTCACGAGCGCCACCATCCCGCCGGTGGAAAGTATGTGATCGGCCTCGGCGCGCGTTTCCTTGGTGCATTCGGGATGCATGAGGACCACCGCGCCGGGGAAGAGTTTCCGCGCGTCGCGGACATCGTCGGGTTTTATCTGGTGATGGACCGGGCAAAAGCCGCTGTGGAGGATGATCTCCTTTTCGGGCACCTGCTCGGCGACCCATGAACCGAGGTTTTGGTCGGGAACGAATAGCACCTGTCTCTGCGGCAGGTTGCGGACGATGCGGACCGCCGACGAACTGGTAACGCAGACATCGGAGAGCGCTTTGACCTCGACCGAGGAATTGACATAGCAGGCGACCGCCGCGCCGGGATACTGCGCCTTGAGGTGTCGCACCTGGTCGGACGTTATCATGTCAGCGAGCGGACAATCGGCATCGGCGACCGGCAGGAGCACCGTGCGGCCGGGGGTGAGGATGGCGGCCGTCTCGCCCATGAACCGGACGCCGGCGAGCACGATGATCTCGGCGGAGGAGCCGGCGGCGCGGACCGCCAGTTCGAACGAGTCACCGACCACATCGGCGATATCCTGCACCTCGGCCCGGGTGTAGGTGTGGGCGAGAACAATGGCGTTCTTTTCCTTTTTCAGCGCCGCGATGCGGCGGATAAGGTCATCCATCAGATGCTGACGACCTTAGTTACTTCGGGTATGTTCCGCTTGAGTTCGAACTCGACGCCCATCTTGAGCGTCATCTGTGACATCGGACAGCCATGGCACGCACCCTTGAGCCGCACCTGCACCACCCCGTCGTCGCCGACGCCGATCAGTTCGACATCACCGCCGTCGCGTTGCAACATCGGGCGTACTTTTTCGAGTACCTCGGGAACCTTCTTTTTCCAGTCGTTCTTGGCGCTCTCGGTCATGGGACTCTCCTTCGTTCACCCGACGGTCTTCGTCGCGCTTCCGCATACGATAACGCCGGAAGGTGGTAAGTCAAGGGCATGCAGGGAAAAGTGGGTCAGAACGCCTGCCATATCTGGTTAAGGATGAGGTCACGCTCGGGGACGAGGTAGGCCTTCTTCTTCGAATTGAGTACGAGCGTGACGAGATAGACCTTGCCGCTCTTCGCGCGCATGAGTCCCGACACCGCCGCGACGAACGAGAGCGAGCCGGTCTTGAACCGCGCTTCGTGTTTGTAGTCGGCCTTTATCTTCTTCATCGTCCCTTCCTCTCCCGCCACCGGGAGCGTCGCGAAGAGGTCGGGCATTGAGAAGGGTGAGGCGTATTCTTTTTTCATCAGTTCCATGACGAAGCCGGGCGTCAGCAGGTTCTGCGCGACGGTGCCGAGCCCGCAGGCGTTGATGATGCCCGGTTCGACACCGGTCAGTTCCTTCGCGTACTGTTTGAGCATGGCGAGTCCGGCGCGGTGGTCCTTCTTTTTCTCAAGACCGATGGCGTACATGATCGCATCGGCGATGAAGTTGGTGGACCAGCGGTTCATGAAGGTGAGGATGAGGAAGAGTTCCCTGCTCTCGTGGGTATAGCGGATGCCGTCGGCGGCGTCGAAGAGCGAGTCGTCGAGTCGCGCCCGATCGGGGACGACATCCTTCGCTTGGAACATGAAGTACATGAGCGTGTCGACATAGTGCCGGAGCGGGTCCCATATCTTCCGTTCCTTGCGGAGGCCTTCCTTGAGTTCGGTGCCGATGGTGCCCGACACGGTGAGTTTTGTCCGTCCGTCGGCATTCTCGGAGAGTATCTCGACCTTTTTCTCTTTGCCCTTCACGGTCATGACCTCGCCTTCGAGGATGAAGTGGCGGCCGGGGGTCGAAACGAATACCTGCGCCTTTTCCCCTTCCTTGCCGGGGAGAAAGACCAGTTCGACCGAATTATAGTTGAGTGCGAAGGGCGAAAGATAGGCGTTGTAGGCCCTGCCGGTGCCATCGTTGCCCGCCATAGGGATGCTTCCCTTCTCGCCATAGGCGTAGTCGTCGGCGACGACCCGCGCGATGTACTTGACGCCGCGGTTCTTGAGTTCGTTGGCGACGAGCCAGAGTTCCTCCATCACCATCGTCGGGTCGCCCTGCGTCTTCATGTAGAGCGTCGCCGTCTCGGGCTTATAGTAGAAGCGGGTCTTGAAGGTGTAGTTGCGTCCGAGGTGTTTCAGCGCCGCGCCGGTCGTGATGAGTTTCACATTCGAGGCGTAAGGGAACTCCTTGTCGCGATTGAGTGAGAACGCCTCCTTTTTCGCCGTGATGTCATAAAGGACGATGCCTGCGTCCTCGGGCGCGATGATGCCGAGATCCGGCGCGAACGGCTGCTGGGTGGTGTCTGCGGCTCCCAGAAGAAGAGGAAGGATGATGGCGGGAAGAAAAACGAGCGTTCTCATCCGGCGGCGCTACGGGGGGAGCGGTGCTCGACAAGCCACTGCCGTATCTTGGTCACGATCATGTCGGTCGCGACGACATTGTCGCCGCCCTCGGGCAGGACGAGGTCGGCCCACTTCTTCGACGGCTCGACGAACTGGGCGTGCATGGGCTTGACCGAATCGTAGTACTGTTTGCGTATCTGTTCGAACTTGCGGCCGCGCACCTCGATGTCGCGGCGGATGCGGCGGAAGGCGCGGATGTCGGGGTCGGTGTCCACATACAGTTTTATGTCGAACAGATCGCGTATCTCCTTGCGGTGGAACGCGAGTATCCCCTCGACGATGACGATGTCGGCCGGTTCGGTGAGATCGATATCCGCGCGGCGTCCGTGCTTCACGAAATCGTAGATCGGCTTTTCTATCGCCTGCCCGGCGATGATCGCCTTCAACTGCTTGGCGAATAGTTCGAAGTCTATCGAGTCGGGATGGTCGTAATTGAGCGCCTCCCGGTCGGTGTCCGACAGGTGCGAATGATCCTTGTAGTAGGCGTCCATCTCGATGATGGCGACCGTTTCCTGCGGCGCCACGGCCGCCTTGATGTTGTGGGCGATGGTCGACTTGCCCGAGCCGGTCCCTCCGGCTATCCCGATGACGAGCGGCATGGTATCCTCCTCGTTATATCCTCAACATTTCTTGCGATAGGCCTCGAGGGCGAGCCGCAGTATCTCCATCGCCTTTTTCGTCTTCTCGACATTGAGGACGAACGCGATGCGCGCCTCGTTGCGGCCGAGCCCCGGGGTGGCGTAGAACCCCTCGGCGGGGGCGAGCATGACCGTTTCGTTATTCACCTGGAATTCAGTCAGCATCCAGATGACGAAATCCTCCGCGTCGGCGACCGGCAGGCGCATCACGATGTAAAAGGCCCCCTTCGGCACCTTGTACTCGACATCGGCCATCTTGGCGAGCCCTTCGAGCACCGCGTCGCGGCGTTTTTTGTATTCGCCGACCATCGTGTCGAAATACTCCTTGCCGAGTTCTACCGTCGGGACCGCCATGAGTTGGTCTATCGTCGGCGGGCAGAGTCGCGCCTGACCGAAGCAGAGCGCCGCCTGCATCACCGCCTTGTTGCGGCTCACGAACGCGCCGATGCGCGAGCCGCAGGCCGAGAAGCGCTTCGAGATGCTGTCCATCATCACGACATGTTCGTCCATGTCGCGGAACTCGAGGAGCGAGGTGTGTTTTTCGCCGCTGAATATGAATTCGCGGTAGACCTCGTCGCCGAACAGGAACAGGTTGTGTTTCTTGGCGAGATAGGCCAGTTTGCGCAGTTCCTCTTCGCCGTAGAGTTTGCCGGTGGGGTTGTTCGGGTTGCAGATCATGAGCGCCTTCGTCTTCGGGGTGATGAGCCGCTCGATGACCGATATGTCGGGGAGTTCCCAGTCATCCTCTATCCGCGTGGTGATCGGGCGCACCGTCACCGCCGCCTGTGTCGCGAAGCCGTTGTAGTTGGTGTAGAACGGTTCGGGGACCAGTATCTCGTCGCCCGGGTCGCAGCAGACGGTCATCCCCATGATGATCGCTTCGCTACCGCCGTTCGTCACGATGATGTTCTCGCGTCCCAGTTCGATGCCGTGTTTTTTGTAGTATTTGATGAGGGCGTCCTGATATTCGGGGATGCCCTGCGACGGGCCGTAGGCGATGACCTTGGTCCCGAGTTTTTTCAGCGCGTCGAACATCGCGGGGGGCGTCTCGATGTCGGGCTGGCCGATGTTGAGTTGATAGACGGTCTTCCCCGCCGCTATCGCCTTGTCGGCGTAGGGCTTCAGTTTGCGGATGGGGGAGGGCGGCATCGCGGCGCCGCGTTTAGAGGCGGTTATCATGTCATACTCCGGCAAATGATGAACAAACACCCTGAAGGTGTAGCCGCGGCGGGCGCAAAAGGCAAGAAATTTCGGTATGGCTTTGGGATGACCGGCTTCAGGCGGGGCGACAGATCTCGTTGTCGCAGATCATGGCGTTCCCGTTCATGTCGACGGGGCAATCGTCGCTGTTTTCGCAGAGCGGCATACAGACCTTGTCGCCGGAGGGGGTTTCCCGACAACCGCATCCCATCAGGGCGCCGGGAGGACAGGCGCCCACTACGGCGCAGTCATCGTCTATGTCACAACTGGTGGGACCGGTGGGAATGTCGGCATCCGGTTGCACATTGTCGCTGTCAGAAGGCGTGTTATCGTTATCCGGCTCATCAGTTTCGGTCGTAAAGGTAGCCTCACCGCTGCGCACAAGGCGGACGAAGTTCGAATTGCGCACGCCGTCACCCTGCGGAGCGATCGGGTTATAGTAGCCGCAGTCCTGTGCCGTGTAGTTGGTGGAGAGGCTACCGCCCTTAGGATCCGAGCGTTGCGCGCCCGCGCCGTGGATGTCGATCCACGTGCTCTGCATGTAGCCGAGCGCCCTGCCGAAGCAGACATACGCGCCGGAGGCCCCCGAACCGTTGTACGCCGCGTGCGTCGTGCCGCTCCAGTACCAAGGATAGTCGTCCTCGCACGCTTCGTTCTGAATTTTTGTGGCGTTGAAGAGCGGATCGATGGCGGCCGAGCCGGTCGTTCCCGGAGAACGGGAATAGTCGAGAATGCTCTGAAGCTCCTTGACATGCGGCAGGCGCCAGTCGTTGTAGCCGAGGTAGCTCTCGGCGTTTTTTGTCTGAGCGTAGGCGAGCGCCGCTGCCCAGTTCATCCCCTCGCCGCTGTCGTCCTTCATCCACATGAGGCCGGTGGCGTGGTCGGTGATCGTGCCGTCATCGTTGTCCTCAAAATCGTTGATGCCGTAGTCGGGGTTGCCGCGAACGAGCGTGACGAAGAAGAACTTCTTGTCCCCGTTCGGCATTGTGAGGCCGTATCCCTTGATGCGGCCGTCGGCGAAGTTGACGCCGAACAGGAGATCCCCGACAGTCGTGGTGTCCACATACAGGTTGCTCGAGGCGTACTGCGAGTCGATGATCCGCTCGCCCGCCGCCGTGTCGCCGTACGCAAAGCCGAATACCGTGTCGTCAATGAACGGCGTGATGGACGAGGTGTCGTTGCTCATGAGGCCGCTCGGATCCTGTCCGTTGAAGTTGATAAGCGAGTACTGCTCCTTGATCGTCGGCAGGCGCCAGTCGTTGAAACCGCCATAGCTCGCGGCGTTGACGGTCGCGGGCCATGCGAGCGCCTCCTCATGCGTCAGTTTGTCGCTAGCGTCGATGATGCCGTCTCCATTCGTGTCCGGGCTGCGTTGCCAGGTCAATCCGGTGACATTATCAAGAACTGTCAGTCCGTCGTTGCTGACCGTGTAGCTCGGCGGGTTGCCGATATACTGAGCATCCTGACCGAAATATGCCGCCCCCGTGCTCGGGCAAATGATCCCGGTATGGTCGTCGTAGCAGTGAGTTTGCCCGGTATCGACGATCGGATACGGTAGAACGACGGCGACTTCATCGGCGTCGCTTCCGGTCTCGGTGATCGGGGCGTCCGTATAGTCATCGGCCACGAGTTCGTCGGCAAGCGGCGTATCGACATCATTCAAGGCCGTCTCATCGGTGGGGACCCGTTGCGTGCCGTTGTCGCATGAGACCGACCAGAGCACCAGAGATGCCAAAAAACACACGAGCATCTTTCTCATTGTCCTTCCTCCTTGGTTATTTTGAACGCGGGACTTTTTCCTCCGAAGGCGTTTCGTATCGTAAGCAGAGCATCTTCCATCGTGTCACGCGGCAGGTCGCCGAGGGTGGCCAGCAGTTTCTCTTCGATCTCCTGCCACACCGCGTCCACCTTTTCGGCGGCCTTCTTTCCTTTCGGGGTCAGAGAAACGACGATGACCCGCCCGTCCCGGTCATGTGCCGTCCTTTTTATCAACCCGGCCGTTTCGAGTTTCTGGAGCATGATCGTCGCGGTCGCCCGCTCGATGTGTAATCCCCGGGCGATTTCGATCTGCGACCGCTCGCCGTAACAGTTCAGCGCATTGAGTATCCGCGCCTGCCCCTGATGGATGCCGTAGGGACGCAGCGCCCGTTTTATCCGTTCTTCCAACAGTTTGCCGCTGTGCAGCAGCAGGTGAAGAAGAAGTTTCTGGTGCATCGCACCTCGATTGTTAGCCCGCTAACAATATCGGCGCTCTTGTTGTTTGTCAAGAAAATGCCTTGCCTTATAAAAACTTGCAAAGAACCCCCCGCCCACTATGATGAAGCGCCCGTTATTTCTATGAACTTTAAGGGAGAACGGCGATGTTCGACGGCAGACTCATCATGGAGCAGAAGGATCGCGTTCTGGCTTCGATGCACAAGCGGAACTTCAAGGATATCCATCTGATAGAAGCGGCGGCCGAACTGATCGAGCGGCGCAAACGGATCATCACCGAATCGGAAACGGCCCGCGCCCAGCAGAACAAACGGTCCAAGGATATGCCGCAGGTCATGAAGAGCGGCACCCCCGAGGAGAAGAAGGCGATACAGGAGGATCTTAAGGCGCTCGCCGAGCAGGTGAAGGCGTTCCAGCCCCGTGTCAAGGCGGTCGAAGAGGAACTCGACGCGGTGCTCCTCGCGATACCGAATCTTCTCGCCGACGACGCGCCCGAAGGGGGCGAGGAGAACGCCGTCGAGGTGTCGGTATGGGGCGAGAAGCCGCAGTTCGACTTCACCCCGAAGGAGCACGACGATCTCGCCAAAGGGCTGTTCGACCCCGAGCGGGGAGCGAAACTTGCCGGCGCGCGGTTCAGCGTGCTGTGGGGAAAACTGGCGACGCTCGAACGAGTGCTCATCCAGTTCATGCTCGACATCCAGACCCGCGAACGGGGCTATACCGAAGTGCTGACGCCGCTTCTGGTCAACCGCGCAACGATGACGGCGACCGGGCAACTCCCCAAGTTCGAAGAGGACCTGTTCAAGACGAACGACGATCTTTTCCTGATACCGACCGCCGAGGTGCCGGTGACCAACCTCCACCGCGACGAGATCCTTCGCGAGGAGGACCTGCCGCGTTCCTACTGCGCCTACACCCCGTGTTTCCGGCGCGAGGCGGGGAGTTACGGCAAGGACACCAAGGGCTACATCCGCCAGCACCAGTTCAATAAGGTCGAACTCGTCAAGTTCACGCGGCCCGAGGATTCGGACGCCGAACTTATGAAACTGCTTCGCGACGCCGAGGAGATACTGCGCCGCCTGGGGCTTCATTACCGCGTCGTGCGGCTCGCCGCTCAGGATCAGGGCTTCTCGTCGTCCAAGACCTTCGACATAGAGGTGTGGCTCCCCGGACAGGGGCGGTACCGCGAGATATCGTCGTGCAGTTCCTTCACCGACTATCAGGCGCGGCGTGGCAATATCCGCTTCAAACGGGCGGGAGCAAAGGCGACCGAACTCTGCCACACGCTCAACGGTTCGGGGCTCGCCATCGGCCGGACACTCATCGCGATCGTCGAGAATTACCAGCGCGCCGATGGAACCATAGTCGTGCCCGAAGCGCTTCGTCCGTATATGGGCTGCGAGGTCATCACCCCCGCATGAAGTTCTCTTCCCGAACACCCTACAACATCGCGTTCGTATTCCTGATGCTGACGGCGATCTGGAGCGTCTTCAGTTTCTTCTCCTATCATACCGCGCCTCTTCCGGAACGGATGCCTGGCCCGCTCCTTGACATCCTTTCGCGCGAGGTGCGTCCCGGTGAGCCGATCTATCTTGCCGACCAGCGGTTCGACCTGTTCGTCGGGAGCCACCCGCAATACAACATCTTCCCGGGTGGCGGGTCGAACGCCCCGAAAGCGGCCCGTGCCGCCCGTTTCTTCCTCGTCAGCGGCGCCTCGATGCCCGACGATTTCGATGATATCGAGGGCTTTTCCGTCACGGTCGCTGCGGAGGCCGAGGGAATGACGCTGTGGCGCTTCGATCGCACCGACGGCGCTTTGGCCGAATATCTGCTGTCCGATGCCTTCCCGGAGGGGCTCACGATCCGCTCGTCGGCCTTTCCCGACGGTGCCCGCTATCGCAACGGCGAGTTCGTGATCGGCCCGATGGCATGGGAGCGGGCGCAGATCAAAAGCGGCGAGTTCGGTCCGGCGCGTCGCACCGCCCTCTCGGTCCACCCGCTCGACGGCGCCGACAAATGGATAGAACTGACCGTCGATCCGGCCCGCTGGCGCGCCGAGGTGATCCTGCTCGGTTACGGCATCGCCTCCTCGGGCGACTGCAAGGGACAGTGCCCGCCGGTGACGGTGACGGTGACGCAAGGTGAGCGGACGCGCTCCTTCGAGACCCGTGACATGGTCTGGCAACAGGCCGAACTGCGGGAATTCGCCGCCGACCTGCCGCTCACGATACGCATCGTTGCGGAAAAGGCGGGCAAACGCCATTTCTACTGCGACCTGATATTCCGGACCGCCGGGGAGGTGACGCCATGAGCCGGTCGCTCCTCTGGCGTATCCTCATGGTATTGATGCCGATACTGCTCGCCGGGTTCTATTTCTTCCTGCTCCTCTATCAGGCCGAGCGGGTCGCCATCACCGACGATGCGCGGTTCTATATGGACGCGGCGAGAAGTTACGGCGACTACCTCGAAGCGGGCTGGAACGGTTTCAAGTACTTCGACCGGGGCTTCATCGACCGTTACTGGCAAAACAATCACGAACATCCCTCGTTCGCGAAATTGCTGATGGCGGGCGGCTATCTTGTCCACAAGAAATTCGGCATCCTGCGCGAGACGGTCGCCTATCGCGTCGGCATCAGCGCTCTCGCCGCCGTACTCCTGCTGTTCCTCTTCAGTTTTGTCCGTCGCGCCGTTTCGTTCCGGGCCGCCGTGTTCGCGGCGCTCTTCTTCATGTTCCTGCCGCGAACCTTTTTCCACGCCCGCGTGGCGACGCTCGACTTCACCGTCGGGGCGACCTGCTTTATATTCGTCTACTGCTACTGGCGCGGGCTCACCTCGCGGTCCTGGGCGTGGATGACCGGGGTCGCCTTCGGCTTCGCGCTCGCCTCGAAACTGAACGCGCCTTTCATGGTCCTGCCGGTGCTTGTACACTACTGCGTCGTGAAGTGGGGTGACCTCAAACGGTGGCCGGTCCGCACGATATTCGCGCCGCAGTTCGTGTCGATGCTCCTATTGTCACTACCCGTATTCTTCGCGTTGTGGCCGTGGCTGTGGCACGATATCGTCGCGCGGTTCAAGGAGTATGTCCTGTTCCATGTCAACCACTACGGCATCAGCATGTACTATCTCGGCGAGGTCTACTCGACGCCGCGACCGCCGTGGTCGGCCCCCTTCGTGATGATGCTGGTGACCACTCCGCTCCTCACGGTGCTATGCGCCGTACTCGGCTTTCTGCTGTACCGCTGGAGCGATGATCGCGACCGGCGCCGACCGATGCTTCTCGTGTCGTTGTCGGCCTTCGTCGCGATCGGCACGGTGATGTTCCTGCCGGCGCCTTTCTACAGCGGCGTGAAACTGTTCCAGCCCTTCTTCCCGTTCCTCGCGGTCGCCGCGGGCGTCGGACTCTGGCGGGTGCTCGATCGGGCGACGATCCTGCCGGAGCGGTGGCGGTTCGCCCCGTTCGGCGTCGTGTTCATACCGGTCATCCTTTCGATGGTGGACCTCAGGCACGATCACCTGTCGTATTACAGCGAACTTATCGGTGGGACCAAGGGGGCGGCGCAGTATAAGTTCGAAACCCACTACTACGACCTGTTCTACTACGACCTTGCCGAGTATTTCAATCGCGAACTGAAGACCTTCTCGCCCGTCGCGTTCGACCCGAACGGCAAGGAATATCCCTTCACCTCCGGCTATCTCAAGCGGGCGAAACTGCTGACACCGAAATTCTACTATTCCGACAACAAGGATGCGGCCGCCTACTATGTGCTGACCCACGAGTACCGCTGGCGCGAGTACCCGGATCTTTTGCGCAAGGTCAAGTGGCGTACACCGGTCTACGTCCTCGAACGACAGGGGGTGCCGCTTCTCACCGTGTATGGAAGGGAGAAGGCGTCCACCCCACCTCCGCCCCACGAACCGACCGATCTGCCCGGAGCGGACGGCGACTGATCACTAACGATCCCGTTACTTGTCGATGTGGAATTCGACGCGGCGATTGGCCTCGCGGCCCGTTTTGGTCGCGTTGTCGGCGATGGGCCGCTCCTGTCCGAACCCTTCGGCGGTGAGCCGGTCGGCGGCGACACCCTTCCTGATAAGGTAGCTTCTGACCGAATCGGCGCGATCCTGCGAGAGTTTCTTGTTGCTTGCCGGTTTGCCGAGATTATCGGTGTGTCCTTCGATCTTGATCTTTATCTTCGGATTGGCGATGAGCACCGAGGCTATTTCGTCGAGCATCGCGAACGACTTTGAGGAAATGTCGGCCCTGTTGAGCGCGAAGAGCACCTGATCCTTTATCTCTATCTCCTTCTCGGTCACGACGATCTTCTCGAGTTCCTTTTCGGGTGCCTTGTCGGGACAGCCGTCCTCATCCATGAAACCGTTCAGAGTTTCTTCCTCATTCGGACAGGAATCCTTTTCATCGAGCACCGTGTCCTTGTCGTTGTCGGGATCGGGACACCCATCGGTGTCCTCGAACTGGTCCTTGTCCTCCGGCTCATCCGGGCACTTGTCGTCGGGGTCGAGCAGGCCGTCCTTGTCGGTATCTTTCGGCGGTTCAGGCGCGGGTGGGGGCGGTGGCGGCGCAGGCGCCGGTTCGGGTTTCGGTTCGGGTGCGGGTGGTGGGGGGGCGACCGGTTCCGGCTCATCGTCGGCGGCCGGCAGATCGTAGACGAGCCCGGTGAAGACGCGGACCACCGGCAGACCGTAGCCCTGCGTCATCCCCCAGCCGGCGCCACCATGCAGCATGAGCCCGGGAACCTGCGGGAAACGGTACTGGACACCCACATTACCATCGACGAATATAGCGTTGGATGCAGAGAAGAAGTCGGTCGCTACGGTTCGCGCGATTATCTCCGCCTCGATGTCGAGCGGGTCTATCGGGGTGTAGCGTCCCGCCAGTTTCAGCCCTATCTCGTCGCCCGCGGTAAGATCGGCCAGTTCGCGTTTGTCCATCAGCCGGTAGAAGAGGTCGGTCGCGATGCCGAAATCGCCCAGCACCGCCGACACTGCGAAGGTCGGGACGAAGGTGGCGGTGGCGTAGCCCATGAGCCGGTCGACCTGCCGTCCCGTCGGGATGGTCACCTCGGGGATGAATGCGATGCTCACCTTGTCCTTCTCGAAGGTGTAGCCGACGCGCGGGAAGAAGGCCATGTCGCCGACGCCGGCGGCGTGCATCTTCGCTTCGTAGAGTCCCTCGCCGCCGTGGTAAAGATTGATCGGCAGGTTCATCGCGATGTCGATGTACTTCCACAGGCCGACGGCGAAGGCGAGGTCGGCCTCGAATTTATGTTCCAGTATGTTCCGGGTGGTCGTACCGGTGGTGTCGGTGAATTCGAGCACCAGCGGTTTATAGCTGTACATGAACGAGAGGCCGATATTCATTTCGAGGAAGTCCATGATCTCGCCACCGTGGGTCGAAAGGATGCCGTGGGTGAAGGGGGAGGGGGTGTAGGATTTCGTGTTGAGCGGTGGTTCCTCCGAAAAAAGCGGAGTGGCGACAAGGAGCAGGGCCAGCGTGCAGAGGAGAGCGATGTTCTTCATGGCATTCCCCCCTTAAAACACGACGCTGCAGCCGCAACCGCCGCGGATGGTGACACCCGTGCCGTACGGGTCGTCGGGCACCGGGACACCGTCATCGACGGTAAGGGTGTCTTCGTCTACCGCTTCGTCGGTGATGACGGTGGTGTCGTCGACCGGTTCGGCCTCGGTCATGTCTTCGTCGGGGATGGCAGTGGTGTCGTCGGCCGGTTCGACCTCGGTCATATCCTCATCGACCATATCTTCATCGGCGACAATATCGTCGGACAGCACGGAATCCTCGTCGGCGAGGATCTCATCGGCGATCACGGTGTCGTTGTCCGGTTCGACCACGGCATCCTCGTCCGGCGAGACGATGAAATCATCCGGCTCGATCACCGTGTCCTCATCGGGCAGGACCACGCCATCGTCGGTGATCGCATCGTCGTCGTTCGGGGTGTCGCAGGCATCGCCGATGCCGTCCGAGTCGGCGTCCTCCTGCCAGGGGTTGGCGATGTTCGGGCAGTTGTCGTCGTCGTTCAGCACGCCGTCGCCGTCGAGGTCGCCGTCGCACGCATCGCCGACGCCGTTCCCGTCGGTGTCCTCCTGTCCAGCGTTCCCCACGATGCGGCAATTGTCGATGCCGTCGGCAACACCATCGTCATCTGAGTCGGCGTCGAGATAGTCGGGTATTCCGTCATCGTCGCTGTCGCCGTTGCCTTCGGTGCCGTCGTCGATGCCGTCGTCGTCACTGTCGGGATCGAGATAATCGGGCGTTCCGTCGTCGTCGCTATCGCCGGAACCTTCGACGGCGTCATCGATGCCGTCGCCGTCTGAATCGTCGTCGAGCGCATCTATCGTGCCGTCCTCATCGGTATCGAGCGGGTCGTTCGGATCGTCGCCGACCTCGGTCGCGTCGTCGATGCCGTCGTTGTCGGTATCGACCTTGAGCGGATCGGTTTCGATCGCCCCTTCTTCGGTGTCGGTCAGACCGTCGCCGTCATCGTCGGTATCGCAGACATCGCCGGTGCCGTCGAGATCGGTATCCTTCTGGTCGGCGTTCGGCAGGGTCGGGCAGTTGTCGGTGCCGTTGGGGGTGCCGTCGCCGTCGAGGTCGCCG
>JAKQHE010000220.1 GCA_029573155.1 bacterium | reverse complement strand
CGCCCACGGGGAACTGTTCTTCTCGCCCGGTCCTTCCTGCGCGGCGGTCGAGGACACGCTCGACGCGATACCGGTCGATACCGTCGCGTGGCTCGTCATGTACGGCATCACCGACAATGCGCCGATGTTCGACGAACTGCGCGGGCTCACCGGGCGCGGAGCGCTCCTCCACGCCCTGCTCGACGACTGGGCGACCGGGAGTACGCCGGCCAATCAGGAGGCGTTCGACGCTCTCGCCGCGGCGGGGGCCGATGTCGCCTATTACGACGGCTCGATGACGCTGCACCACAAGTTCCTCGTGACCTCCGATATCGTGGAGTTCGGCTCGATGAACTGGACCTACGCCGGCTGCCTCCGGAACGACGAGTTCTTCTTCATCAGCGACGATGCGGCGCTCGTTCAGCCATTCCTCGATCACGCGCAGGGACTCTTCCACTGACCGCGATCGGACCCGCGAAATTATGTTGACAACAGGGCCGTTTTCACTATAAACGCCTCGCGTGGGGCTGTGGCGCAATTGGGAGCGCACTTGAATGGCATTCAAGGGGTCGACGGTTCGAACCCGTTCAGCTCCACCACTTTTTTTATGTGTCGTTCGTTCGTATAGCAGCACCGCTGGAGGAAACGATGGGAAAAGGTGACCGGAAGACCAAACGCGGCAAGATGTGGCGCGCCTCGCACGGCAAGACGCGGCCCTCCTCTCAGAAGATCCGCGCCATAAAGAAAAAAGCGGAAGAGAAGTAGTTCCCCGGCCGGCCCGACGGGCCATCGCGAAAGATGATCCCTTAAAATCCCAGTGTGGCGCCGACCGCGAAACTGGCCAGCCAGTGTTCTCCGCCGTAACCCGATCCGGCCATGTCGGCGAAGCCCTGTTCGCAGTGCGAGCCGGCGAGCCGTTCGTAGGCCGCCTTGCGCGGGTCGCCCGCCGGGAGCGCGGAAGCGATGCCGTTGAAACTCCACGACCGCTGGAGCATGAGCCCGATGAGGTGACCGATGGCGTAATCCTTTTTATCCAATACCACCGGCGGCGCGGCGAGGTTCCTGAAATCCGGTGAAGCCGGGTCAGGGAGGAACTTCGTCAACCACGCCACGAACTCTCCCTGCGGCAGGATGCGTCGCAAGAGATCGGCCTCGGCGAGGCAGGGCGAGACAAAATCGACGCCCGACGGCTCGTAGGCGACCGGGCAGTTGGTGTCGGCGAGATACAGGTCGCGCGACCGCGACACGATGACCTTCTCGAGTTCAGTATCTTTGACCGCCCGGGCGTAGTCGAGCATATGGTTCAGCGAAAAGGCCAGATTGCCGTGGACGCCGGTACGCACCGGGAACGAGAGGCGCGGCAGATAGTCACGCGTCTTTTCGGCGATGTGCGCGGCAAGCGGCCGGAGCGCGTCACGCCACTTCACGGCGTCGGGGTCGTCCCATCCTTCGAGTTCGGCGGCGAGCCGCAGTAACCACGCCCAACCGTAGGTCCGCTCGAAGGTCCTGCCGGGGTTCGACCGGAAATATTCGAGCTCCTTCCCTATCCGCTCCGGGGTCAGGTGCTCGTTCAGTTTCGCCCGCACCTCTGCGGCGTTGGACATCGCGGGGAACTTTTTCAACAGTTTCGCCATCGTCCAGTGGCCATGCACCGCCGAATGCCAGTCGAAACAGCCGTAAAAGGCGGGATTTTTGAGCCGCGTCGGCTTCAGATCCTCTTCCTTTTCATAAAGATAGCACTGCTTGTTCGGGTACTCGGTGTCGCTGCACCTCAGCGTGAGCGCCGCGAGTTCCGACGCTTTCTGCGCATCGATGACGGGACAGGAACCGGAGGGGAGCGGTGGCGCCGCCTCGGGTTCACTCTTTTTCGTCTGACCACATCCGGCCGCTAACACAAAAATAAAAATGCCGCAGAAGAACCGTCCCATCGCTCTCCTCCCTTTTCATACCGTCGTTGTCCGTTTTGCATCATCGTCAAAAAGACGAGCGATATCAAGTTATTTTGATCTTCTTTATCAAGACGCTCCGTCTCTGTTGACAAAATCGTTGCGCCCCGCTATAGTCGCCCCGCTTTTTGAAACGGAGTCCCCGATGCGCTTCATGGTGTTCGAAAAACTGCGTTATCTCCTTGAGGATCCGGCCCGTCATCTGGCCCATCATCAGGTGAGCGGCCACCTCTTCGGTATCGAGGTGACGCTCAACGACACCTCGCTCATGCGCTCGATAGACGACGCGACCTACCGGCAACTCGCCCGCGATCTCAAGGAATACGAACTCTCGGTCCATCTCCCCTTCTACGGGCTCAATCTCGGCTGTTTCGACCGCTGGATCGGCGATTATTCGGAGCGCACCCTGCGCGAGGGGCTCCAACTCTGTGAGATACTCGGCGCGCAGAAGGCGGTGACCCATACGACGGTGCCGGCGCTCCTTTCCGACGATTCCCGCTCCAAGTGGCTGAACCGGTTCCTCGCACGGAAGGAATCGCTCGAGATGCACGCGCGGGCCCACGGCGTCGCGCTCTGCTGGGAGAACACCTACGAGACCGATCTGGAAATCTTCGACGCGATGATCAAACAGAACCACGAAACGCAGTTCTGTCTTGATGTCGGCCACATCGCCTGCTTCGCGAAATATCCTGTCGTCCGCATCATCGACCATCTCGGCCACCGGATAACCCATCTCCACCTGCACGACAACGACGGCGCCGACGACCGCCACTGGCCCCTCGGTAAGGGGACGATCGACTTTTCCACCGTCCTCACCAATCTGCCGGCGATGAAGGTGGACACCGCGGTCTTCGAACTCGAACCGAACGATTTCCGCGAGAGCATCCCCCAGATAGAGCGGATCTTTGGAGCGCAACTCACCCCCTGACCCCTCTCTTCGCAAGAAAGGGGAGGCGGTACGCCGGGGTGAGTTCTACGCCTCTTCCGCAAAATATCCTTTTCCTTCCTTCCTGATGACCACCCGCTTGAGCTCTTTAATCGCCCCTTTCCCGCGATAGGTGAGTTGAAAGTAGGTGTCGGTCGTCCCTTCGAACCGGTCGGAAGCGATCTCCGTTTCCAGTATCATCCCCATCGTGCGGCCCGTCTGCGACCGCTGGAACAATCGCTTCTTCTCGGCGAACAGTTCCCGCAAGCGGCGGGCCTGCTCCTTTTTCACCGCGGGCGGCACGCCGAACTTTTTGTGCATCTCGGCCGCCGGTGTGCCGGGGCGCGGCGAGAAGGGAAAGACATGGCCGTAGGTGAAGGGAAGCGACGAAATGAACGCGAACGCCGCCTCGAAGTCGGCGTCGCTCTCGCCG
>JAKQHE010000216.1 GCA_029573155.1 bacterium | reverse complement strand
GACACCCCCTCCCGCGATGACCGGTACGGGGCGGTCGAAACGATGCGAGAACTCCTGTACGGCGGCCACCACTTCGGGAACTATCTTATCGAGGGCGTAGGCCGAATCGCCCAACTGTTCTATCTTGAAGCCGAGATGACCGCCCGCCTCGGGGCCTTCGACCACGACCGCGTCGGGGATGTCATGGTAATTCTTCTCCCACGACCGGAAGATCAGTTTCGCGGCGCGCCCCGACGAAACGATGGGGACCACCTTGACCTTCGCGGCGCGCAGTTGAGTCAGAGGGATATCCTTTATCGGGAGGCCGGCGCCGAGGAAGACGATGTCGGGCTTCTCCTCGATGACGACGCGCAGCATATCCTGAAAATTGTTGACCGCCACCATCAGATTGACGCCGATGACGCCGGTGGAGCGTTCGCGTGCCGAGCGTATCTCGCGGCGCAGGGCGCGGATGTTGGCCTCGCGACCGTTGTGCCGGTAATCGGGCTCCATGAGCCCTATGGCGTTGGCGGCGATGACGCCGATGCCGCCTTCGTTCGCGACGGCGGCGGCCAGTCCGGCGAGCGATATGCCGACCCCCATGCCTCCCTGCACGAGGGGTAGGGTGGCGGTCGAGTCACCGATGGTCAGCACGGGCATCGAGAAGAAACGCATGTGCGACTCCGAACATCGTTAGGGGACGACTCTATACTGAAGAGTGAGCGATAAGCAATAAAAACGGAAAGATGGGGAGGGTTATTCGGCGGGTGCTTCCGCGGGTGCCGGGCTTGCCCCGGCGGAGCCTTCGGCGGAGACGGGTTCGGCGGCAGGGGCCGGTTCCGGAGCGGGGGCAGGGCTTGCCCCGGCGGAGCCTTCGGCGGAGACGGGTTCAGCCGCCGGAGCGGGGGCCGGCTCAGCCACAGGAGCGGGGGCCGGTTCAGCCACCGGAGCGGGAGCAGGCTCAGCCGCCGGAGCGGGGGCTTCGGTCGGCGCGGCCTCTTCCGGCACCTCTTTCTCGAAGGAGTAGCGGAAGGAAACGAGCAGGTTGTTCTGTATCTGCCACTCCTCGCTCACCTGCGGTTGGCGCACGACCGACAGACGGTACCCGACCGAGAGCCACGGGGCGACCTCGACCCCGACATTGGCGGCGAAATTGTAGTTGGTCAGTTCCCCTGCGGCACGCCCCATCGGGTCGTCATAGACGAACGGCACGAGGATGTCGGCGCTCGCGCCGTAGGTTATCGGTGCATCGAGTTTGTAGGTGCCCGACAACATCGCGGCGAACGCGGCGCCGAGTTGGTTGAAACTCTCGACCTGCGTGAGCGGTATCCGGCCGGTGGTCTCATCCTTCGCCCCGGCGATGTAGACGGTGTCGGCGATGACATGCAGTCCGCCGAGGCCGGCGCGGAGTTCGGTCTTGAGCCATTCGCGGGTCCACGGTTTCACGAAAAGACCGACCGATTCCGATATCTTGATGGGATCGAAGGAGCCCGATATCTGCAGTTGGTCGAAGGGGGCGACCGTCGTCCCGTCGGGGAACACATAGTACTCGGGGCGCATGGTGTTCAGGAAGCCGTTGAACAGTTGCGTTTCGAAATGGGCCTTCGCGAACGGGCCCCAGAGATCGGCGCTGATGTTGTAGAGATAAATGGCGTCGATGGCGAATTTATCGGCGCTTTTTATTATCCGGTCGAGGTCGGGTGTGTAACTGAACTGTTCGTCGATGATCAGGTTGGTCCGTATCTCGTGCCCTAACTTGTAGTATTCGAGTTTGGTGTCGAGGTTGAGACCGATGAGGAACGAGGTGCCGGTCGTCTGGCCGACCACATCGCGATTGTCGGTGAGCGAGAAGTTCACACCGGTGCCGATGGAGAAGAACAGGCGGTCGCCCTTCTTGTCGTCCTTGGCCGACGCGGGTGCGGCGTTGGCATCCTTGGCGGCATCAACCGGCTCTTCGGCCTGCGCGACGGCGCCCAGCAAGAGTCCGAAACAGAGGCACAGGGTCGTCAGATAACGGGTCATGTCACACCTCCTCTTTCTTTTTTTCTGCTATGCCGGGTATCTTCACTCCCGGGACCGTAGGGATCTTGAGTTCCTGAAGTCGTCGCAGGGAGTTGACCCCCTTGACCAACAGGAAAATGGCCCACGCCACGATCATGAAATCGACGATGGTCTGAACGAAACGGCCGTAGTAGAGCATCACCGCCGGCGCTCCCGCCTCCGCCGCCTTGAGCGTGATGGCGAGATTGGTGAAGTCGGTGCCGCCGAGCAACAGCCCGATGGGGGGCATGATGACATCGTTGACCACCGAGGTGACGATCTTGCCGAAGGCGGTGCCGAGCACGACGCCGACCGCCATGTCGACGACATTGCCTTTCGATGCGAATTCCTTGAACTCGTTGAGCATACTCATCTGGTGACCTCCCAAAACGGACAGACAGACAAACGGTACGCTAATGAGATACTAAGTCAAGGATTCCCCTAGTTTTTTTTTCAGTTATGAAAATCTTGATTCTTCCTTTTCGGTCGGATACCATCCCTCTGGTTCCGCCTGCTTATTAACCGCGTTGAAGGAGGTCCCCATGAAAAAACGGCTCATGTCGATGGCTCTGGCGCTGACCATGCTGTTCTCTGCGCTCTTTATGCAAGGGTGCTACGGCAGTTACCCGCTGTTCAAAAAGGTCAACAAACTGGTCGGCGACATCGACGGTCGGTGGGGTTCGACTGCGGTCCACATCATCTGCTGGGTCTTTCAGGTCTACTCGGTCATCCTGTTCGTCGATCTCTTCATCCTGAACACGGTCGAGTTCTGGACCGGGAGCGACCCGCTCGCGATGAACGAGGGAGAGAGCGAGACGCAGGTGGTGACCTATCTGGGCGACACCTACCGGATAACGGCCACGAAGAACCGGTTCGATGTCTACTGCGTCGAGGGGAGCCGCCGGGGCGAGAGCGCCTCGCTCATCTGGAACGCCGAGGGGCGGACCTGGGTCGCCGAGAAGGAGGGCATTGCCCGGAATCTGGTGACCATCGGCGAGGATGGATCGATAGAGGGTATCGCCGTCCCGTGAGGGGGCCGTACGGCCTACTTCTTCAACTCAAGATGTAATATCTCGGCGGCGGCCGGCGTTTCGTCCGGTGTCCCCGCCCGGTTCAGTTCGCCCAACATCTTTATCAGTTCGTCCCGCGATATGCGGGGGTTGATGAGGATGAAGAAGCCGGAATCGTCGTCGGCGCTGACGATGACCATGCGGTCGTCCCGTTTTATCCCCATGTTGGTGAACAGGAGTATCTTCTCGGTCGGCGAGAGTTTCTTCACGGCATGATCGGCCGATAGTTCAAGGTACCTTTTCTGGAGACCGTCGCGTATCGTCGGGAGCGAGGCGAGAGGGAACCGATTGACGGTCGCCTCGTCGCGGAAGACGGCCGATCCGTTCTCTATCGTGAAGATGATGACCCGTTCCGCGACCGTCGCGATGTTCCGGTTCAGAGACCCTTTCGCATCGGTTTGCGTCGACGGGGGCAGGATCGTCTCCATGCCGATGACCATCGAGGCGTACTTGCTCATGTCGAACAGGAAGTTCTTGTAGACGACGCGACGGAAGACCGAGTAGGGGACATGAAAGTAGGTTGTTGACAGGTCGGGAAAGATGTGCTGTATCATCCGGCGCACCGTTTCGAGATGGGCCGCGTTGAGGAACCCGAGGATGATATCGCGGCTGTCCTTTTTATAGGATATCGGGAAGACCAGGTATTTGGCTATGATGTCGGGAGTGAAGAACTTGAATATGTCGTCCTTCTGGAAGACGGTGGTCCCCTCGTCGTAGATGACCGGATAGCCCTCATCCTCGAAAAAACGGGCAAGTTTCTTTTCATCGACATAGCCCCGGACGATGCCTTTCCAGAGCGGGTCTATGTCCTGCTTCATGTTGACCAGCCGGTTGGCGTTATCAGAGGAGATGACCCCTTTCGACACCATTTTCAGGATGATGTTCCTCATGCGCGATACTCCCGAAGAGCGTTTCGATGTTCGGGCGATTATAACCGGTCGGAAAATAAAGAAAAGATAAATTTTCCGTCAGGAGGTCAGGGTCCGGATCGCCTCGGCGAACTGTTCGAAGGTGAATGGTTTTGCGAGCGTGGCGACGCCGCCCCACGATACCGCCTCCTGCGTCGGTTCCTCGAAGCGGTAGCCGGATATGAGCAGCGCGCGGAGCTGGGGACGGTCGCGCCGTATCTCCCGGAGCGCCTCGACGCCGGATCGCCGGGGCATGATGATGTCGAGTACGAGGAACGAGATGCGGTCGGCATACCGGCGGAACAGCGTCACCGCCTCTTCGCCGTCGGCGGCGGTCAGCACCTCGTAGCCCATGATCGTCAACATCGCCTTGACCGTTTCCCGTATCGTCGGTTCGTCATCGGCGCAGAGGACCGTGCCGCTCCCGCGGTGCGGCGTGAAAGCCGATGCGTCGGGGGAGACCGTCGGGTCCGGTTCGAGCAATACCGGCAGGTAGGCGGTGATGGTGGTGCCGCTTCCAACGATGGAGGAGAGCGTTATGGCACCGTGGTGCTGCTGCACGATGGTGTAGGCCATCGGGAGTCCGAGCCCGGAGCCGCCGGACTGTTTCTTGGTGGTGAAGAACGGATCGAACACATTCTGGA
>JAKQHE010000272.1 GCA_029573155.1 bacterium | reverse complement strand
TCCCACTGGGGCATGCCGACATCGCCGTAGAGCAGGTCACGGATCATGAGCCGCAGGTGAAGCGCGAACAGATCGTCGCCCTCTTTGGGCGTGGAGGGATCGTCAGCGTCGGTCTCGGGGAGCGCCGCCCCGTCGTTATGGAAGGCTATCGAAAAGATCGCGTCCTCGGAAAGATAGGGCGCCAGTTTCAGGAGCACCGAGTGTTTTCCCTTCGCGAGCGTGAGTCGCGCCGAGGCGGCGACAAGTCCCAGTGAGAACCGGTCGGCGTCGCGCTCCATGACGGGCTTCCCGTCCACATAGAGCCGGAACGGCACGGTGATATAGGGCAGGATGGTGACCGGGCCGTCCTCCGGGAGCGAGAGTTCGCCCGCGGCGAAAAAGACCGCGTTGCCAATCGGCGAGAAATAGTTGCGCAGGTTCAGCGACGGCCCCGCCTCCTCAAAGGTGACGACGCGCAGGTCGGTCGTCGGGAACGGCGCGCCGGCGAGATAGGCCTCCTCTTCGGGCGTCGTACCGGAAAGATCGCGGAATGCGGAGGCGCCGGCGGCGCGGAACAGGCGAAAGGCGTGCGGGGCATGCAGTTCCGTTCGCAGGCGGTGCTCGTCCCACGGCCGTTGCATGACGCGGGCCCATTCCCACGCTTCTGCCGCTATGACCGCGCGGCAGAGGTCGTTGGCGCACGCGGGGTGCGTCGCGGCGATGTCGCTGGCGATGCGGCGGCTCACATAAAGGTCGCGGATGATGTAGAGCGCGGCGAGCGCGGCGATCGGGTCGCGTCCGCGCAGGGCACGCAGAAGATGCGGGAACGCCTCCTCGTGGTCGCCGGCGAGATAGAGCGCCTCGCCCACGATGAACGAAGCGACCTCGGCCTCGTCCGGCGCGGCATCGACGGCGGCCTGCGCCGCCTCGACCGCCTTCGGCCAATCGCCGAGATACAATTCCCGCGCTGTCCGCTGGGACACCATCGCTCGATCGTGCGTCGCGCCATCAAATGAGGCGCACGCGGTCTCAAGGGCGATCGCCGCCGCGAGCCCGATGATCCATGAAAACCGCAAGATGCTCCTCCTGTATTGGTCCTTCCAAGACACCGTGTTCGGTGACGACCGCGCTCACCAGGGCGCCCGGCGTCACATCGAAACCGAGATGGAGGCCGCGGGTGCCGACCGGCGCGATGCGGCGACCGTTGCATACGAGCAACTCATCGTCGGAACGCTCCTCGATGACGATGGCCTGCCCCGAAGCGGCACCCGGGTCGAAACTTTCGACCGGCAGGGCCACGAGGAACGGGATACCGTGGTGTCGCGCCGACACCGCGAGCCCGTAGGTACCTATCTTGTTCGCGACATCGCCGGTGCGCGCCATCCGGTCGGCGCCCACGATCACCGCGTCGATCAAGCCACGCGCCATGAGGAAGGCCGCGGTCGAATCGGTGATGACGGTGTGCGGCATGCCCTCTTCGGCGCATTCGAACGCGGTGAGCCGGGCGCCCTGCAGATAGGGCCGCGTCTCGTCGACCCACACCATCTCCAGCGCGCCGTCCTCGTGGAGCGCCCGTATCACGCCGAGCGCCGTGCCATACCCGCAGGTCGCGAGCGCGCCGGTGTTGCAGTGGGTCAGCACGCGCAACTTCCGACCGGGCCGAAGGCGGCGGAGCCGGTCGGCGCCGTGGCGCGCCATGCGGCGGTTGCGGTCGCGGTCGCGCCAGTGCAGTTCGAGCGACCGGCGCTGCATCAGCGCGAACTGGGCGGCGCCCGAGGCGCATCCGGCGACCTCGGCGTCGTAGAACGCAAGCATCTCGTCCAGCACCACCGTCAGGTTGACCGCCGTCGGACGCGCCGAAGCGAGCGACGCGCAGACCGACGCGACGACCGGGCGCGGAAGCGGCGCGTCGGCACCGCGGAACGCGAGCGCCGCGCCAGCCGAGGCGGCCGCGCCGATGAGCGGCGCGCCGCGCAGGCGCATCGATACGATCGCCTCGCGCACCTCGGCGGGACTCGTCAGCCGCAGGTGGCTCACGCGTCCGGGCAGTTCCAACTGATCGAGGATCACATACTCGTCGCCTTCCCAGTAGGCGGCCCGCAATCCCGTGTTCCCGTCCATCGGGCTATCGCTCCCGTGTCAGAACAAAGACTGGAAAAAAGAGGGCAGGTCTATCGGCAGGTACCCGCTCTTCGCGAGTATCGTCACCCCGAGCAGCACCGCCGCCGAAAGCAGCAGGAGTATGAGCAGCGACCGGCGCGACCGGACGACCTGCCGTGTCTTCTCGGCCCGCTTGGTGACCTCGGTCACCTCATCCTCGTCGCGGAGCGACCGTATCTTCTTTTCGTCGAGGTCCTCGCGGAGCCGACGACGGCGCTCCTCGTCGGCCGCGATCAGGTACTGGTACGGGTTATACTCCTGCCCCTTCTCGATGTAGTCGAACAGGAAATCGGCCACCTGCACCTCGTCGCCGTGACGCAGGTCTATCGACTCTATCTTCATGCCGTTGACGATGAGCGGATGGTCCTTGTCGCGAACGCCGCGGATGAGCAGAAAGATGTTGCCGTCGAAGATGATCTTGGCGTACACATCGGGGATGTCGGGACGCCCCAGATACACATCGGCCCCGGCGTGCGCCCCGATGACCGTCTCGGCCCCCTTGATCGCGAAAACACGGCCGCCGATGACGCCGCTCTTGGCCATCAGCAGGTCTGTCTCGGCGGTCTTCGGCGACGCGTCTATCTCGCGGGAGAGCGACGCGCCCCCCTCCTCTTCATCATCCTGATCGAGATAGATGCTGTAGTCGCCGACCGTGATGATGTCGCCGACCGCTATCTCGACCTTACCCGCTATCTCCTTGCCGTTCACGAAACTGGCGTTGTAACTCCCGCGGTCCTCGATGACGATGCGCTTGTCGAGGAGTTCCAACTGGAAATGGTGGCGCGACACATTCCGTTCCGGCAGGACCAGATCGTTGTCGGGCGCGCGGCCGGCCGTGATGAGCCCGGCGTTGAATTCGTGCACGGACAGTTCGCTACGATCGTTCTCGACGATGATCTTGAGCCCCATGACGCCTGTTCTCCTTATCGGGGTATCCGCATTATCCTTTCTTCTCGCACTGCTGTTCGAGCCGGTACAGCATCCTCTTTATCTCGCGCTCGTCCTTATCGACGAGCGACAGGTACTTCGTTATCTTCTCGCGGATCTCGGCAACGGCGGCGTCGCCCCCGGCGGCGACGAGCAGATTGAGGAGCCGTTTCCATATCTCGTCGATGTAGAGATGGTAGTGTTCGAACCGGTACTGGAGCGGCACATACTTGCGGTCGTCGAGTATGTCCATCCAGTTGACCGACCGCGTATCGGGCGAGAAGCCGATGTTGCGGTACAGCGGGTCGTATTTCTCGCGCAACTGGTCGAACATCAGGTTGACCGACTGGGCGACCTGCGCCGGCGGCTGGCGGTCGTTGAGCATCTGGAGCAGGATGTCGAAGATGTCGAAATAGCCGAGCAGGAGGTTCACGATGAGATCCTTCTGCTGGGAGACCACGATGTCGTTGATGCCGTCGGCGGTCCCCTTGACGCGGAAATCGCGCGTGGTGAGCACCGGCGTGAGTTTCGGCAAGAGTTCGACATAGCGGGTGAACACCGCCTCGTCGTTCTCGTAGGCGTAGGACTTGGTGTCGGGGTGGTAGTACAGGAAATAACGGAACCGGCCGCGGTCATAAAAGGCCATGTTCATCACCATCCCCTGCTGAAAACCCGCCATCCCCGAGAAACTGTCCTCGGAAAGCGCCGCAAGACATTTCCCGGCGTCGACCACGGTGACCGGCGCGTGCAGGAGACAGGCCGACGCGAAGAAACGGTGGAGGTTCTCGAGTATCGTCGCCTCCTCGACCACATTGGCGTAGATGTCGATATCCTCATGTTCGACGAAGTGGCGGAACGATATCGGCTGAAGCATGCCGGCGCCGCCGGGGAACTGGAACGCCGCGGCGCTCAGCATCTTGCTGTTCTTGAAGAACAGATAGCCGACAAGCCCCGGCGCGACGCAGAACAGGTAGCCCGATATGTCCTTCTCGTGGCGGAACAGATCGTTGAGGAGCGAAAAGAGATAGCGGCCCGGTATCTTCTGCACATAGAGTACATTCCGGTCGAACGGGATGAGCATTGACCCTCTCTCAAAAAAGTCGGTCGGCTGGCCTTTATACTAAATTCGTCGCCTTTTGTAAAATTAAATGTTCGGGCGCGCGAGGGAGGGGGTAACCTTGCCTATTGGCGGCGGGCGGAGTATGCTCCCACCGTCTTTCACCGAGGGAGGATACCATGACGAAGTGGCTTCCGTTGCTTTTAATCTGCACCTTTCTGGCCGCCTGCGACGGCACGACCGTGGACGATGAATTCCCCGACGAGAACGGCTCGACGAGCGACCAGAACGGCTCGACGAGCGATGAGAACGGCTCGACGACCGACGGCGCGACGAACCCCGACGATCCGGCGTACGACAACACGTATCCCGACGATCAGCCGTGGCCCGACGGACAGGTCGCCGACGATGAGCAACCCGATAACGGCGAGACACCCGACGAGGGCGGCGAGGAGGACGACCCCCTGCGGCTCTACAAGTCGGGATCCCGCATCCGCGCCCGATTCGGCGAAACGCCCGACGGCGCGAAGCAGTTCATGGGCTGGTACGACAACCAGATAGGCGCCGACTGCGCATTCTATCAGGCCACCGACGGCCAGTATCGCTGTATCCCCACGCCCATTCTCTACGCAAATTATTACGCCGACTCCTCCTGTTCGACGCCGCTGTTCATGGTCACCGTGGGGTGCGACGCGGTCGCGTCGTGGGGATTGATCTCCGACACATGCTCGCGACCGGCTCGGGTGTTCCAACGCGGTTCGGTCTATGGCGGGAGCTCGGGCTATGTGAAGTCGGGAACCAACTGCGTCTCCCTGGACTTCTCGTCCTACGCCGGCATCTACACCTTCTATAACGCCGGGCAGGAATACCCGCTGTCGAGTTTCCAGACGATGAACATCTCGACCGAATAAGGCGGTCCGCTCATGGATACGCGGATAAAAAGCGACGATGTCTTCGGCGGCGCCGAGATCAAGTTCCCGGTGAAGTTCGATCTGAAACTCTTCGTGAACGGCGCTCTGCCCGAAAAAGATTCTATAGCGGCGGTAACGGCGCTCTGCGGAACGCTCGCGGTCCCGGCGGGAAAGGCATCGGTACGCCCCTCGCAGGGAGGCAAATACTACTGCCTCACCATCCCGGTGACGGTCGATTCAAAAGATATCTTCGACAAACTCTTCGCCGCCGTCCGCGATATCCCCGGCGTCAAGATGGTGCTCTGAACACACCTCTTCCCACGACTTATGATTTGATCTTCCCCCACAAAAACCCGCACAAATTTCTCACACCGCCGCCTTGAACTCCTCGAACTTCGCCGTCATCTTCTCGACCTTCGACCAGCGCCCTATCTCTTTCATGTCCACCGACTGTGCCCGCGCCACCATGACCGCCTGCTCCAACGATTGCCGGTCGTTCCAGAAATAGAAAGCAGCCAGCCGGTCCATGACGCAGTGGGTCGGCGTCAGCAGTTTCAGATAGCCGCTCCGCGTCGTTATCTCGTTGAACTCCCGCACCGGCCTATCCCCCACCGAGAGAGGCGGCGAGGGGAACTCGACGAACAGTTCGGTGTCGTGGTGCGTGAAGTAGCGTCCCTTGTTCTTCGTGAAGCCGATGGCGGCGAGCGCCGCTTCGATAGCCTTCATCGAGGCCGACGAGATGAAATCGAGGTCGTTTGAGCGGTAGCGGTTCCCGGTGTAGATGGACACCACCGCGCCGCCGGTCAGCACCGCGTCGATGCCATTTTTCTTGAGCGTCCCGCAGACGATGAGCGCCAGATCCTTTATGGTGGTCTTCGCCGTTATCTTCATGCCGGTTTCCCCCTGCGTCGCGGTCGCGTCCTGAGTGTGTAGCGTTCCTTCTCCTCCGGCGTCAGGTAATCGTACGCCTTGACGAGGAGCGCCTGCAACTCGGCGAGGAACGGGTAGCGCGGGTTCCAGAGATAGACGAGCGTCCGTCCTTTTTCGACGCTCGCGAGTATGCCCGCCTCCTCGAACTTCGCCAACTGTTTCTGCACCGGACTCGGCGCGATACCGAAGTGCCGGGCGATGCCGCGCGCGTAGCCCTCGCCGAAGCGGGAGAGGTAGACAAGAACGCGTTCCGCCGTGACGCCGCCTAAGATCGCCGCAAGCATGGAAGACCTCCAAAGTAGTTCACATGGACTATAATAACGGTCTATTTTGCAAAGTCAAGCTCAAAAAAAGAAGCGCCTCCCGGCGCCAGCGGAAAGCAGAAAAAGGAGGGGTCGGGAACGGCGAAAAAAAGACGCCGGAGAGTATCGAGTGAATTTTTTTTCAAAAAATACGGATTAAAATTTGACATGAGGAAAAAGAACCTTATATGTTTTTCTTATGAGTAGGAATGACGCTCACAGTTCAAAACTCATAACACAGATCATCGGTAGAACCTCCGCGTGTTACGCTGAGCCCGGCCTTGCGACTGGCTTTACGGACAAGCGGGGGTCTGCATGAAACAGGCGTTACGCCGGACCGATATACCCGTCATACTTCTTCACAACATCGACCCGCGCTGGGAACCGCCCGCCGTCGAAGAGGTGCTCAAGGATGTGAAGACCATGAGCGACTCGCTGATGGCCGAGGGTCATCCGGTCATCGATCTGCCGGTGCGGTCGCCCGACATCGAGAAGCGGCTGAAGCCCTACGATCCCGAGAAGCACATCGTCCTCAACTGGTGCGAGGAGATACCGACCCAGCCCAAGAGCGAGGTCGATGTGGTGGCGTTGCTCGAAGAACTCTCCTACACCTACACCGGGTCTCCCTCCGAGGTGCTCGCGCTCTCGTGGGATAAGATGAAGGTCAAGCGGATACTTCAGGAAAAGGGCGTATCCACCCCGCGCGGCGAGATCGTATCCTCCGAAGAGACCGACCGGTGGGACCTGTTCCCCGCGATCGTCAAGCCGTCGCGCGAGCACGGGAGCGCCGGCGTGACGGCCGACGCGGTGGTGATGGACCGCACGGCGCTGCGCACCCGCATCGCCTACATCGAGAAGAAATACAAGCAACCGGCGATCGTCGAGGATTTCATCGAGGGGCGCGAGATACACGCCACCGTATGGGGCAACGGACGGCTTGAGATGTTGCCGCCCGCCGAGATGAATTTCTCCGCCT
>JAKQHE010000181.1 GCA_029573155.1 bacterium | reverse complement strand
GTCTCGAAGGCGGCCGCGGTCAGCGTCTTGTCGGGCGACAGATCGCCGTTGCGCATGAAGTTGAAAAGATCCTCCATCGCCGTGGCGGTACGCTCCACGGCGGCGAGACCGATGAAGCCGCTGGCGCTACGCAGGGTATGGGTGACGCGGAACAGCCGCTGGAGCGTTTCGGGTTCCGGGGGGCGCCGGTCGGCCAGCGCCTGTTCCACCTGCAGGAGCGCCGCTTCGAGCATCGCGAGCAGTTCCTGAGCCTCCTCGAGGAATTCGGGGAGCAGGTCCTGAAAGGCGTTCTGGTCGTTACCGTGCCCGGCGGTCATAGCGATTCCACCATATCGAGTTCGCGGTCCGAAAGCATGCGGTCCATGTCGAGTAGGACGATGAAGCGATTGTCGCCCTGTTTTATCATCCCCTTGATGAACTCGGCCTTGAGCGTGGCCGAGAATTTAGGCGCCGGCTGGATGTCGCCGCGATCGATCTGGAGGACGTCGGCGACGCTGTCGACGATGACCCCCATGATGCGTCCCGATACATCGACCACCATGATGACCGAGAATTTGGAGTAGGGGCGCGCCGGGAGCGCGAACTTCTCGCGCAGGTCCATCACCGGGACCGCGATACCTTTGAGGTCAAGCACTCCCTTGACGAACGAGGGGGCGGAGGGGATGCGGGTCAGGTCCCGGTAGTTGGTTATCTCGTGTATCTTGAGGATGTCGGTGGCATAGATCTCGTCGCCGACGAAGAACGATATGAACTGGAGCGGCTGTTCGGAGCGGGCGGCGGTGTCTTTTTTCAGGAATCTGCTCGAGAGATTCATGCGACGACCTCCGAAGTGCGGTGTCCGCCGAAAGCGAGGTGCTCGATACCGTGGATGTCGAGGATGATGGAAACGCGGCCGTCGCCGAGTATGGTGGCGCCCGATACTCCTTCGACGCGGCGGAAGTTGGTCTCAAGACTCTTTATGACCGCCTGATGCTGGCCGATGACATCGTCCACCATAAGCGCCATGCGGCGTATGCCCGATTCGAGGATTATGACGATGGCCTCTTCCGGGTTCGTGATGGCGTCATCGAAGCCCAGTATCTCGTAAAGCCGGATGAGCGGGAGGTATTCGCCCCGGAACTCTATGAGTTCTCCCTTGCCCTCGATGGTCTTGATGCCGTCGGGGGCGGGGCGGATCGCCTCGATGATCGAGAGGAGCGGGATGGTGAGTATCTCGGATCCGACCGCGACGCGCATGCCGTCGATGATGGCGAGCGTGAGCGGCAGTTTGAGCCGGAACAGGGTGCCGCTTCCTTTCTCGGAGTAGACCTCTATGGCGCCGCGCAGGTTCTCGATGTTGCGCTTGACCACGTCCAGTCCGACGCCGCGCCCCGAAAGTTCGGTGACCTTCCGGGCGGTCGAGAAACCGGGGAGGAACAGGAGCCCGTACAGTTCCTGATCGGTCATCTCGGCGCTGAGGGCGATGCCCGCCTCCTTCGCCTTGCGGACGAGCCGTTCCCGGTCGATGCCGGAACCGTCATCCTCGACCTCGACGATGATCTTGCCTTCCTGTTGGTAGGCGCGGAGCCACACGCTTCCGTCGGCCGGTTTGCCGCGTTTCACGCGCTCTTCCGGTGATTCTATCCCGTGATCGACCGCGTTGCGGATGAGGTGCTTGAGCGGGTCGTCGAGGTGTTCGACGACCGTCTTGTCTATCTCGGTCTCTATGCCGGAAAGGTAGAGGTTTATCCTTTTGCCGAGATCGCTCGCTATATCGCGCACCACCCGCTGGAACCGGCGAAAGGTCGCCTCGACGGGGACCATGCGGACCCGCATGACCTGCTCCTGCACATCGCGGCTGATGCGCTCCAGATGGTCGAGCGTATCGTTCATGTCGCGGTTGTGGGCGAGCGGCCCCGACTGTACAGTCTGCGACATCCGCGCGACGCCGATGACCATCTCGCCGACGAGGTTCACCAGTTTGTCGAGTTTGCCTGTGTCGACGCGCAGGGTCGAGGTCTGGGCGATCTCCTTCGACCGCTGTTGACGTCGCAACACCTCGTCGAGCGCCCGTGAATCGAGTTTCTTCTTCTCGAGCAGTATCTCGCCGGCCCGTTTCTGCTCGCCGATGGCCTCCTCGAGGTCGCGTCGGTCCACAAGACCCTCTTCTTCGAGTATCTCGCCCAGTTTCTTGTCGGCGTACAACATGTCCACGCCGTCCTTGAAGCGATGCGAGACATCGTCGAGCAGGATGGTGTTCTCGTCACGGACGAAGATGAATATGTTCTCGATCGCCGAGAGCGGCTTTTCGGTCCGGAGCACCAGTTCCCAGCTCAGGTACAGCGTATCGGGTCGCAACTGGTCGAGCGGCGGGAGTGCGTCGGTGTCGCACCGGATGCGGACGATCTCGCCCTGCTCGATCAGTTCCTTTATCAGCAGGAGCGGATCGGTGCCGGCGAGGTAGATGTCGGGCCGGAACTTCAGGACGATGTTTAGATATTTCTCGCCGAATTTCTCCCTGCCGTCGGTCGGTCTTTTCGCCGGGCCGTCGGATACCGTTTCGACACCGTGGTAGCGCTTCAACTGGTCGATGGTGCGCGCTATCTCGGCCCGGAGCGCCTCCGGCACGCGGACGGGCGGTTGTTCGATGAGCCGCTTGAGGGTATCCACCGCCTCGAGGAAGAGCGATATGAGGCGCGGGGATGCCTTTATCTCGCCGACGCGGAGTCGCGCCAGCACATTCTCCCATTCGTGGGCGAGATCGGTCAGGACGGAGAATTCGACCATGCCGGAGCCGCCCTTGAGTGTATGGACGGCTCGGAAGACGCGGTTGATGGTCTCTTCGTTATTGATATCCTTTTCGAGGTCGAGCAGATCGGTCTCGAGCGCGGCCAGTATCTCGCGCGACTCTTCGACAAAAACGCGGTAGATCTCGTCCTTTTTGAGCATGCCCGTCCTATCGAACGAATTTCTTCACGACCCACAGCAACTGTTCCGGCTTGAAGGGCTTAACGAGCCACCCGGCGGCGCCGGCCGCCTTCCCCTCCATCTTTTTCGCGTTCTCCGACTCGGTCGTGAGGACGAGGATGGGAACATAGCGGTAATCGCTCTTTTTTATCTCGGTGATGAACCCGATGCCGTCGAGATTGGGCATGTTGATATCGGTGATGATCATGTCGAGTTTGGTGCCCGATGCCTGCAGGTCGCGGAGTTTCGCGAGACCGTCCATGCCGTCCTTGGCCTGGATGACGGTGTATTCGGCCTCCGACAGGACGAAGTTCACCGATGCCCGCAGTGTGGCCGAGTCGTCCACGATCATGATGGTCTTACCGTTCATGGGAAACCTCGTTGAGCAGATTGCCAAAGCCCATCAGCCGGATGTCGGCGGCCATCTCCGGAGGCATGTTACGCCATACGACGGTCCGGGGCGGGCGGCTTTTGATAAAAGCGAACAACAACTGTATGGAGGAACTGTCCCACGCCTCGGCGCCGCGCAGGTCGACGGTGAGCCGGCCCTGATTCGCCTGTAGCGTGAGCAGGAAATTATGAAGCGCCTCGGCCGCGTTGACCGTCAGATCGCCGCCGAGAAAGGCGATGTCGCGGGAAAGGCGGAAGTTCGCCATCAGGACCTCTCTATCGGCATCAGTTTGTCGAGCCGTATCGCCTTAAAGAGGGCGTTCACATCGTCGTTGAGGGCGGTGATGACGACGGTCCCGTTGCGGTTCTTCACCCGTTTGTAGAACAGCAGGAGTTTCCCGATGCCTGCGCTGTTGATGAAGGAGAGTTTCGCCAGATCGAAGGATATGCGGGGCAGGTTCGCCTCGAACGCGCGGTCGAGCGCCTCCTGAAAGGCCGCGGCCCCCTCGTTGTCTATCCGTCCCTCGGTGGTGATCAGCATGGTGCCGCCGCGTTTCTCTATCGTATAGGTCAGCATCGTCTCCTCTCGTGGGTCGGGACAGGGGCGCATCGGGGCGCGCCGGTCCGCAACTTGATGGAACGGAAGACTATACCCATAAAGAATTTTTAGGTCAACATTTTTGGGTTCTTTGCGGTCGGGGCGGCGCGGGGGACGCTAGACGAGGCTCATACCCAGTTCTATCGCCTGTTTGTTGATGGGTATCATGTTGTGGTGGCGGGGCGGGAGCGTGTCCTTGAGCGCCTCGAGGAGCGTTTCGGGCTTCACAATGGGGTTCGCCTTGATGAGCGCGCCGAGCGTCACCATGTTCATGACCTTGACCTCGTTCAGGACCGAGCCCGATTTCTCGATGGCCGGGACGCCGTAGACCTTGATGTCCGTACGGGTCGGCGGCTCTTTGATGACCGAACTTTCCCAGATGAGGATGCCGCCCTTCTTGACCTTTGACTCGAACTTCTTGAGCGAGGGGAGGTTGAAGACCACGACCACATCGTAGGCGTGGACGACCGGCGACGATATCTGTTCGTCGCTGATGTTGACCATCGCGTAGGCGGTGCCGCCGCGCATCTCGGGGCCGTACGACGGCATCCAACTGACCTCTTTGCCCTCCTTCATCGCGGCGTAGGCGATCAGTTTGCCCATCGAAAGAACGCCCTGCCCGCCGAACCCGGCGAATATCATTTCCTGTAACATATCTGCGCCTCCTTACTTGGCCTGTTTATCTGCGCACGAACACTTCTCGACGCCGGTCGTCACATCCTTGAAGACGCCGAGCGGGAAGTAGGGCGACATCTGCTTGTCTATCCAGTCGAGCGACTGCACCGGCGTACATTTCCAGCCCGACGGGCAGTTCGAGGCGAATTCAAGGAAGGTGGTGCCGAGTCCCTGCTGTTGCATCTCGAACGCCTTGCGGATGGTCTTTTTCGCCTTGCGGACATTGCCCGGATTGTTGAGCGAGAGCCGTTCGGAATAGGCGACGCCGGGAAGTTGGCTGACCATCTCGGCCATCTTGAGCGGCTGACCGACCTTTTTCGGGTCGCGACCGTAGGGCGAGGTCGAGGTCTTCTGGCCTTCGAGCGTCGTCGGGGCCATCTGGCCGCCCGTCATGCCGTAGATGCCATTGTTGACGAAGAAGAAGGTGAAGTTCTCGCCGCGGTTGCAGGCGTGGATCGTCTCGGCGGTGCCGATCGCCGCGAGGTCGCCGTCGCCCTGATAGGAGAAGACGTACTTGTCGGGGTGCATCCGCTTGATGGCGGTGGCGAGCGCTGCGGCGCGACCGTGGGCCGCCTGCTGCATGTCGACATCCATGTAGTCGTAGGCGAAGACCGAACAGCCGACCGGGCTCACGCCGATGGTCTTCTCTTTTATGCCCATCTCCTCGACCACCTCCATGATGAGTTTATGGAGCGTCGAATGGAGACAGCCGGGGCAGTAGTGCATGCGGCGCGGCAGGAGCGTCGAGGGTTTTTGGTAGATAAGTTCGTATCCTTCCTTCATCTTATTTCTCCTTCAGGTGTTTCTTGATGACATCGAGCACCTCTTCGGCGGTCGGGATGATGCCGCCCTGACGGCCGTAGAAGTGGACCGGCTTGCGGCCGTTGGAAACGAGTTGCACATCCTCGACCATCTGACCGCAACTCATCTCGACCGACAGGAAGAACTTGACGGCCGGCTTTTTCGCCAGTTCGTCGAGTTTCTTTTTCGGGAAGGGCCACAGCGTGATGGGGCGGATGAGGCCGACCTTCAGTTTCTCGGCCCGCGCGAGGTCCACGACCTTCTTGGTGATGCGGCTGGTCACGCCGTAAGCGACGATGACGATCTCGGCGTCGTCGGCATGGTAGGCCTCGAAACGGACCTCCTTCTCCTCTATCTCCTTGTATTTGGCCTGCAGGCGGATGTTCACCTTTTCCATCTGCTCAGACTGGATGTTGAGCGAGGTGATGACATTGCGCTCGCGGTCGGCGGTCTTGCCCATCGTCGCCCACGGCTTTTCGGCCCGGTACGATTCGGGGGTGCGGTAGGGGCGCTGTTCGGGCAACACGACCTTTTCCATCATCTGGCCGATGGCGCCGTCCGAAAGTATGAGCGCCGGGGCGCGGTATTTGTCGGCCAGATCGAACGCGAGCACCGTCAGATCGACCATCTCCTGTACGCTGTTCGGCGCGAGCACGATGTTGCGGTAGTCGCCGTGGCCGCCGCCTTTCACCGCCTGAAAGTAGTCGCCCTGCGAGGCCTGAATGGTGCCGAGGCCGGGGCCGCCGCGCTGGACATTGGCGAAGACCGTCGGCAGTTCGGCGCAGGCGATGTAGGATACCGCCTCCTGCATCAGCGAATAGCCGGGCGAACTGGTCGTCGTCATCACGCGCGCTCCGGCGCCCGAAGCGCCGTAGAGCATGTTGGCCGACGCCACTTCCGATTCGGCCTGCAAGAGGACATATTTATGCTTCGGCTCCTCGCGGGCGAGGTACTCCACGACCTCCGATTGCGGGGTGATGGGATAGCCGAAATAGGCGTGCATGCCGGCGCGGATAGCCGCTTCGGCGAGCGCCTCGTTGCCTTTCATGAATTTGATGTCAGCCACTGCTTCCTCCTTCTATTCGTTCCGTTAGTTCTTCTTGCGGTACACCGTGATCGCCGCGTCGGGGCAGATGACCCCGCAGTTGGCGCACCCGATGCACTTGTCGGGCTCCTTGAGGAATGCGTAGTGCAGACCGTAGGAGTTGGTGTCCGACATGTTCAGGTCAAGGCACTTGACCGGGCAGTAGTGGACGCAGAGGCCGCACCCCTTGCACCCTTCGACCGAGATCTCGACAAAACCTTTCGCCGCCATTATTACCTCCGAAAGTATAAGGACCATAAGAACCCTACGCCGGCCACCCTAGCATGCCGGAAAACAAAATGCAAGCCGAGAGGGGTCAGTCCTTCATTTTACGGTTTGAGCAGAAATTTTCCATTTGCAAAAGAGAGCGAACGGGCTATGATGACAACATCAAAGGGGGCCAGTCGTGATGATGAACTTGCCGAACAGAAAACGCCCCGACGGTACCGCCATCGGCATGATCTATGAACTCATCCAAAATAGCTACGCCGCCAACACCGGCAAACTCATGAAGATCACCGTTCCCGGCAGAGGCGACATAACGCTCACCTACGAAACGACCGGCGGCAAGAAGCTCGACACCATCCTCACCCCCGAGGGGAACGGACTCGCCTACGACTACACCGGCGCTCTGCTCGCCACCGAGACATGGAGCGGAGAGACGGCCGGGACCGTGGGCCGCACCTACAACAACGACTTCCGCGTGAGCGCCCTTACCGTGAACGGCGTCGCCACCGCGTACACCTACGACAACGACGGCCTCCTCACCGGGGCGGGCGACCTCGTCGTCACCCGCGACCCACAGAGCGGCCTCGTGACCGGGACGACGCTCGGCGCCCTGACCACCGCGCAGACCTACACCTCGTTCGGCGAACTCGCCCACTACGAAGCGGGCACGCTCTACAGTTACGACTTCACCGAGCGGGACCGACTCGGGCGCATCGTCGAGAAGGTGGAGACCATCGACGGCCTTGCAAAAACCTACCGGTACGGCTATGATTCAGCGGGGCGGTTGGCAACGGTGTGGGAGAACGGCTTCGTGACGGGCACCTACGGCTACGATCAGAACGGGAACCGGACGACGCACGGCGGCCTTGCGGCGACCTACGACGATCAGGACCGGATGATGACCTACGGCGACAATGCTTACACTTACACCGTCAACGGCGACATCCTGACCAAGACCGACACGCAGGGGACCCCCGACACGGCCGACGACGAACTGACCGGCTACACCCACGATGCCCTCGGCAACCTGACCGGCGTCACGCTCCCCGACGGCACCGCGATCACCTATGTCTATGACGGCAGGAACCGGCTCATCGCCAAGCGCGTGAACGGCACGGTGGATTACCGCCTCATCTACGCCGGACAACTCGCCCCCGTGGCGAAGGTTGACGCCAGCGGCGCTACCATCGAACAGTACATCTACGGCCTCGGCGTCAACGCGCCCGACTACATCCTCAAAGATAGTGTGAACTACCGGCTCGTCAAGGATCACCTCGGCACACCGCGCCTTGTCGTGAACGCCACGACGGGCGTTGTGGTGAAACGCATCGACCTCGATGAGTTCGGGAACATCGTCGCGGAGACGGGGACCTTCGACATCCCATTCGGCTTCGCGGGCGGCATTAGGGACACCGACACCGGCCTGACCAAGTTCGGCGCGCGGTGGTATGACCCCGAGACGGGACGGTGGCTGGAGAAGGAACCGCTGGGGTTCAGGGGAGGGATGAATTTCTATAGTTATGCTAGGAACAATCCCGTGAATAAGGTAGATCGGACCGGACTGGCACCGGGCGATTTCTACAGCAATTATGATGATGCGAGAAAAGATCAGGTAGTAGACTTGATATTTGAATATACTGAAAGATGGAAGGCCAATAATGGTCCCTATGAAATTGGTTCAGAGATATATGTTGCGTATAGATACAACGAAGATACGCAGGCATGCGAAATGGGATTTTCTTACACGACACCGCACGACGACGATAAAAGAGATGACGAGGTAAGCATTAATTATGTTGATGGAATAGTTGCTTTCACGCATATGCATCCACGAGGTTCGAGCATTTTAGATTCACCAACGGACACTCGCATTGCCGATAAGGATCGAATAATAATAAATGCCATAAGGCAATCCGGAGGTTCTTGGTTTGTTGAATCGTATGATCCATCAAAACCACCCAATGAGAGGTATCACATTGAAGAGCATAAATAAAAGGACAGGGTTTCTTCTTATTTTTATTCTGACAATGGCCTTTTCGTGCGAGAAGAAACCTGTTGAATATGGCGATAATGAAAATAGGGATCAGTACACGAAAAAGAAGAGCATCGTTTTACCCCAATGGAATGAAAAAAACGAAATACCCGCTAACCCTCACGACGCAATGGCCTATCTTATGAAAAATCTCGATAAAGAAACCGTTGGTTCTCTAGGCAAATGTCTTAATGAGGAAGACGCGGCCACTCTGACTGCTCACAATCTTGGTCTTTGGATAAGAAATAAATGGAAATTATGGGGGGGGTCGCCTTTGCTTTCATATTTCAGAGAAAGAGGAATTGACAATCCTGATGTGATTTCATACTTGATTGTGAAATGGCTCTGGCGCGAGATTAAAGGTCTTGGTTATGATATTAATTCAGACATAGAAGATGCTCGGAAAAAATATCCACAAAAATTAGATTCGCACATAGAGAAAGTCTATGTTAAAAAGGTGACATCGCCTCTGAACAGCGAGGAGATATTAGAAAGCATTTTGGAAATAGTTCCTGAACTTGATATATGTCTTAATTTCCAATTGCTGGAAAAAATACCCATTAAAAATGAATATAATCTCTCTTTCCATTGTTGCAAGAACAAAAAACTAACTCCAATCGCTTATACCCGTTACGATGAAAAATGCCTAGCAGAACATATATCAAGCAAAGTGAATATAAGTCAAACTACGCTTAAAAAGAATGGGGCATTGGAGGTAAACATCAAAACGAAAAAAGGAACCCCTGTTGTTTCTCCAAAATGAGAGCACAACCATGAACCGTCCATCGTCCGTCGGCGTCTTTGACAACATGAAAGGCCTCGGCGGCAAGAAACTCGCCGGCATAACCACCTGTCCTCTGTCAGATCATCATCGGACAGCGATATTCGATAGTTAATCGAAAGGTTCGAAATCATCGGGAACCTGAAAATCGCGCCAAACAGGTCTGTCCAGCGGTCAAAATACCTCATTCACAACCCTTTTCATCATACCGATCGAAGTAGGGGAGGTGAGACGCGAAGAAACAGCGTCTAACCGCGAGGAAACGGCGTTTCAGAGACATTTTCGATGCAGTTTTCCCGTCAACGAACTTGGCCTCGGAACGGAAAACGGTGGCCGTTACGCCGCCTTCTTCCATGTGTAGCGGTGTTGTAATCCGCCGAGCCGTGGCAAGGCGATGAGTTCCGCCTTCTCCGAGCGGAGCGGGGTCAGTCCTTCATTTTACGGTTTTCTTGACCTATCTTTTCTTCTTTGCTACTGCTATGGCGTACTGACCGAATGGAGTTCCCCATGGCCCGCCCGTTACGCCTCGCGTATGAGGATGCGCTCTACCATGTGATCAACCGCGGCCACCGCCGCGAAGCGATCTTCACCGACGACAAGGACCGCGAAGAGTTCCTCGGCCGCCTCGCCGTGGCGCAGGTGCGGTTCAACCTCACCGTGCATGGCTACTGCCTCATGGGGAACCATTACCACCTGCTCGTCGGTACCCCCGACGCCAATCTCTCGCGGGCGATGCACACCCTCAACTCAAGTTACGCCTCGTGGTACCGCGCGCGGCATCAACTGGTCGGGTCGCTGTTCCAAGGCCGCTTCAAATCGGTGCTCGTCGAGGAGGAACGGTATCTCGCCGAGGTGTCGGCCTACATCCACCTCAACCCGGTGCGCGCCGGACTGGTGAACAGCCCCGAAGCATGGAAATGGTCGAGCATGGGGCATTATCTGGGTAAGAAGCCGCCCGCGAAGAAGAACGAACTGACGCTCGCGGTGACCACCGACGAGGTGTTGCGGCTGTGCGGCGGGCGGAAGAACTATCTCGCCATCATCGACGAGGTGTGGGCGAGAAAGCCCGACGCCGAGAGCATCTACGGGGCGAACTCTCTGCTGGGCGACGAGGATTTCGTGGACGAGATGAAGATGCGTCTGCGGGCGGCGAAGGAGGGGCGGGTGGAGCACATGCCCGAGGCGAAAGATATCCTGCGGAACGACCCGGAACGGGTCGAGCGGGCGGTGCGGGCGGCGTTGGGACTCGGCAAAGAGACGACCATCGCGCGCAGAAGGGGAGATACGGGTTACCGGCTCATGGTATGGGCGCTTCGACGGCACAGCGCACTGCGGTTAAGCGAGATCGGTGCGCGATTCGGTATCAAGGCGAGCGCCGTATCGGAATTGGTGCGCCACACCGACGAGATGGCCTTATCCGATAAGGATATGCGAAAGACGATAGCCGACATTGCGACGATATTGAAGAGGCCAGAAACCGTAAAATGAAGGACTGACCCCTCTATCTTGCATTTCGGTCCGAGGCGTGTATCATGGCCCGTTCCCGCGCTGTGTTGAGGAGGCGTTGCCCGAAGTGAGTAAACTCGCCGAATTCGTTATAAAATATCGCTGGGGCATCATTTTTTCCC
Organism: bacterium; assembly: GCA_029573155.1. Taxonomy (GTDB): domain Bacteria; phylum UBP6; class UBA1177; order UBA1177; family JAKLFG01; genus JAKLFG01. The sequence continues at coordinate 15,815 of JAKQHE010000181.1, read as the reverse complement.
ATGTCGCCCTTTCGCTTCTTTTCCTCTTCCCGCTGACCCGCGCGGAGGTCGATCCCGATGTCCAGAACATGCTCCCGGCCGACATGAAGGAGCGTCTCGACCTCCAGAAGATCGAGAAACTTTTCGGTGGCACCGAGATCGCGCTCGTCATCATGGAGGCCGATGATATCCTCGCCGAGGCGACGCTCGACCGCGCCGAAAAGATAGCGGAGGCGATACGGGCCATCCCCGGTATCGACCGCGTCAACACACTGCCGAACATCGGCGGCGACGATTTCGCCGATGAGGAGCCGACCCCCGAACAGGAAAAGGAGAAGCGCGAAACGGCGCGCGCCGAGATAAAAAAGAACGACCTCATCTACGGCACCATCGTGTCGAAGGACTTCCGGTACCTCGCCATCGTCGTCAAACTGTCGGCGCAGAGTCCCGAGACGCTCCGTATCACGGGCGACATCCGCCGGACGGCCGAAGGGGTGCCGGGGCCGGAGCGGCTGGTCTACGGCGGCCTGCCATTCATCAAGGAGCGCATATCGGAGGATGTGCCGAAGGACATGTTCAAGTTCCTCCCGGCCGGTATCCTTGTGATGATGCTGTTCCTCTATATCTCGTTCCGCCAGTTCCGCGGCGTCCTGTTGCCGTTCTCCATCGTCGCGATGTCCATCGTCGTCAGCATGGGGCTCATACCGCTGTTCGGCTGGAAGATGCAGACCGTCACGATGATACTGCCGGTCATCATGATCGCGGTCGCGAACAACTACGCGGTCCACCTCGTGAGCCGCTACCAGCAGGACAATCGCGACGATTGCGCGCTCGACAAGGTCGGGCTCGCCAAACTCGGCATCCTGTCGCTCGGCGCCCCGGTCATCGCGACGGGGGTCACCACCATCGGCGGCATCATGTCCATCCTGACCCACCGGATAGTGCCTGCGAAGCAACTCGGCATACTCGCCGGGATCGGTATCACCTTCGCGCTCGCCGCGAGTCTGCTGTTCATCCCGGCGGTCCTGTCGCTCCTCAGGAAGCCGCAGCCGGTCATCGAGGTCGACTACCGCAAGCGCCACCTGCTCGAACGGTTCATGTACGGCGTCGCTTTTCTCATATCGAAGAACCCGAAACAGGTGTTGGTCGTGACCCTGCTCGCGGCGCTCGTCGCGGCGTTGTTCATCCCGCGCCTCACCGGCGATTCGAATCTCGCCCGTTACTACCCGGCCGGTTCGACGGTGGCGCGCTCATCGGAGATCGTCAACGAGCAGTTCGGCGGCGGCCAGATCGTCAATGTGGTGGTCGAGGGGGACATCAAGGATCCCTCGATACTGCGTAAGATAGACGCTTTCGAGAAAGAGATGGAGAAATTGCCCGAGGTCGGCAAGAGCACCTCCATCGTCCGGCTCATAAAGATGATATCGCGTAACCTGCACAAGCCGGGCGAGCCGGGGTACGACGCCATACCCGACAGCCGCGGCGCGGTCGATTTCTACCTCACCGAGTACGCGAAGATGGCTGACATACAGGAGATAGCCCATCTGGTCACCGCCGACTTCCGGCATGCCCAGATCATGGTGCAGATAAACGACGAGGGCTCCGGCACGATAAAACGGGTGGTCGCCAAGGTGAACGAACTGACGGCGGGCGATCCCGCCTTCAGGATCGTCGGCGGGTCGGGGTACATATTCGCGGCGCTCATCGACGAGGTGTCGAAAGGTCAGGTGACCTCGCTCATCCTGTCGGTGATCATCGTCGCGATACTGGTGATGTTGCTGTTCAGGTCGTTCATGGCGGGATTCGTCGCCTCGATACCGCTCGCCCTCGCGCTCGTGTTCCTGTTCGGCATCATGGGCGGCGCCGGCATACCGCTCGACATCGCCACCGCGATGCTTTCCTCCATCATGATCGGCGTAGGGGTCGATTACACGATACATTTCCTCTGGCGATACCGCGAGGAACTGCGGATCGGCAAGTCGCCCGAGAAGGCGATGCGCCGGACGCTCCGCACCACCGGTCGCGGCATCGTGTTCAACGCCGTGTCGGTCATGCTCGGTTTCTCGGTGCTGATCCTGTCGGTGTTCATGCCGATACGGTTCTTCGGCGTGCTCATCGTGCTGGCCATATCGACCTGTCTGCTCGGCGCGCTGTTCATCATGCCGGCCTACTGTCTCGTGTTCAGGCCGAAGTTCCTCGAGAAGAGATAAGGAGGTCCGTCATGGCGCGAAACGCATTCCTGATATTCTTCGCGGTGCTTTTGTGCTCGGCCCCGCTTCTGGCGCAGGAGAACGACGAGCAGGTGTTCTATTTCTTCTATTCGCGGTCGTGTCCCCATTGCAAGGAGGCCCATCCTTTCGTCGAGGAACTCAAAAAACGCCATCCGGAATTGACCTTCCGCGATCTGGAGGTGTCTCAGAGCGAAGAGAACCGCGCGCTGTTCAAGCGCAAGTGCGACGAGCTCAAGATAGAGAGTCGTGGCGTCCCGACCTTCATCCTCGGCGCGAAGTCGGTGGTGGGGTTCCGGAAAGAGGTGCACGACAAGATGATCGAGCAGATGATACACGAACATCTGAACAGCGAACAGACCTGCGGCGACCGGACCGACAAACTCATCCATGTACCCGTTTTCGGCACGATAGACCCGCAACTCGTCAGCCTGCCCTCCTTCACCTTCATCCTCGGCCTGTTGGACGGTATCAACCCCTGCGCGATGTGGGTGCTCATGTTCCTGCTCACCCTGCTGGTCAATGCCGGTAGCCGCCGGAAACTCATCATGATAGGGAGCGTCTTTGTCGCCTCGTCGGCCATCGTCTATTTCCTCTTCATGACCGCGTGGCTTAACATCTTCATGTTCCTCGGCATCAAGGAGTATGTGACGATAGCGCTGGGGCTCGTCGCGGTCCTCATGGGACTCATCAACATGAAGGAGTTCTTCTTCTTCAAGAAAGGGGTCAGTCTCATGATACCGGAAAGCGCCAAGCCGAAACTCTTCGACAAGATGCGCAAGGTCATGAACGAGAACGACCTTTGGCTCGCCTTTGCCGGCACCGTCGCGCTCGCCTTTTTCGTCAATCTCATCGAACTCGCCTGCACGATCGGGTTCCCCGCCATCTATACGAGGGTCCTTTCCATCCAGAACATCGGTACCCTGCCGAAGTACCTCTACATGGCGCTCTACAACATCTACTATGTCATCCCGCTCGGTGCCATCGTGCTCCTGTTCGTGCTGACGATGGGCAAATACCGTTTTCAGGAAAAGCACGCGAAGGTGTTGAAACTGGTGTCGGGCTCACTCATGCTGGCGCTTGGTCTGATACTGGTGTTCAAGCCCGACCTGCTGGTGTTCTCCTAGTCCCGCGTCACTATCACGACATCGTTCAGATTGACACCGGTGTAGCCGGTCTTCAGCGCACAGCCGTACTTTTCAAAAAAAGAATAGGCGTCGAACCGTGCAAGGTGGTCGGCGATGAGCGTCCGGTCGAACCGGGACCGGTCCTCCGGCGTGAAGATGACGCCGGCATACGGAGAGGCGCCGTCGATGCCGTCGCTTGAAAGTGCGTGGAGCGTCAGCCCCTCGTCGAGCCGCTCGGCGAGCAGAAGGGCGAGGTGAGCCATCCGACCGCCGATGCCCGGCGTCGCGATGGTGAGGGCGAGCGTCGGCTCGCCGGTGATGAGAAGCGCCTCGCCCGGGCCGAGTTCCTGCGCGGCGATGTGCCGGGTCCAATCGCCGACCGTGCCGGTGAGGAACCGCTCCTCGGCGGCGATGCGGTAGTTGTTCCGTCGCAGTTCGGCGGCGTAGCGGTCGTGCAGGAGGCCGCCGTTGGCGACCGGCACGAGATGGTGGCGCGGCTCATCGGGTGACCACGAGGGCATCGAGCCGACAAGACGGTGTCCGTCGGGGGCGGGAATGTCGCTCATCACGAAGGTGGTCCAGTCGGCCTGCGGGGCGAAGCGGGGCAGTTTGCCTCCCTTGATGCCCGACAGCGCGATGCGCCGCCGGTTCATCTCCTGTATCGGGAGTCCGGCACGGAGCAGTTCGCGGTTGAGCCGCATGAATTCGGCGGGATCGGAACCGTATTCGATGAGCGCCGAGGCGCCGCCCGACAGCAGGACGATGAAGGTGTCGCGGTCGGCGGCCTGCGCCGAGACGAACTCGACGAGCGCCTCGCCGGCGGCGAAACTCTTTCCGGTGATGTGCGGATGGGTCGAGGCGATGACCGTGAGCCCCGAAGGCAGGTCGGCATCGTCGCGAGGCAGACCTTCCGGTACGATCGCCATGCCGGGAACCGCTCGGAAGGAGGGGTGTCGCAGGAAGAAGCGTGTCACCATGAAGAGGGCCGATTTGCCGAGCGCGATGAGCGCGGTGCGCCCCGGGTCGGGGGCCGCATCGGGAAAGTCGAAGGCGAGCGGTATGTCGGCGGCGATGAGCGGATCGATGCGCATCGCTACACCTGCACCGTGGAAAGGGCGTCCATGTCGCAGGTGACGGTGACGCCGCGCCGGCGGCCGTGTCGGGAAATAAGATCGGCAAGGAGCGGCGCGAGTGGGCGCAGACTCGCCGCCGAAAGGACGATATGGCGGCGGTAGCGGTTGTGGACCCGTTGGAGCGGCGGCGCGGCGGGCGGCAGGAGACGCACCTTCTTTCCGGCGGTCATGCCGCGCAGTTCCTCATACAGCGCCTTTGCCGTTTCGTCGGCCCCCTTTTCGGAGGAGGCGACCACCTTGACGACCGCCAGCCGCGAGAAGGGAGGCAACAGGAGCGCGCGTCGCCAGGCGAGTTCCTCATCGATGAAGCCCTCGAAATCGTACTCGGGAAGGTGGCGCCAGAGGTAATGTTCCGGCTTCTGCGCCTCGGCCCACACCTCGCCGGGTATGTCGAACCTTCCGGCGCGTCCCGCCACCTGTGCCACGACCTGAAAGCACCGTTCCGCGGCGCGGTAATCGGCGAGCGACAGCAGGAAGTCGGCGTGCTTGATGACCACCCACCGGAGCGCGGGGAAGTTGTGTCCCTTGCTGATCATGACGGTCCCGGCGACGATATCGTGGGTCCCGTCCTCTATCTTCGCGAGTTCGGTCGAAAGGGCGGTCTCGTCGGGGACGCTGTCACGATCTATCGAAACGACCGAGGCGCCGGGGAAAAGTCCGCGGAGCGTTTCGGTGAACCGTTCGATGCCGATGCCTTCGAGCGAAAGATCGGTCCCCGTGCAGGCGGCGCACCGGTCGGGGGCGATCGAGAAGTTGCAGTGGTGGCAGAGCAGGCGGCCTTTCTTTTTGTGATAGACGAGCGCGACCTCACAGCGCGGGCATTTCTGGATCGCCTCGCAGGAACGGCAGACCGCGATGGTCGAGAAGCCGCGCCGGTTGACGAAAAAAAGCGCCTGTTCGCGGCGAGCGACCCCTTCACGCACCGCGTCGAGCAGTTCGGAAGGCAGATAGGTGTCGCCGCGGTAGGGGAAGATGCGGACAGCGGGAAGCGGTCGCCGGTTGGCGCGTCGGGGAAGCCGCTCGAGGTGGTATTTGCCCCGCTCGGCGTTGTGCCACGATTCGGACGATGGTGTCGCGCTCCCGAGGATGACCGGTATGTCGAGCAGGCTCGCCTTCATCACCGCAGCGTCGCGGGCGTGATAGTAGGGCGGCTCCATGTTCTTGTAACTGGGGTCGTGCTCCTCATCCACGATGATGAGCCCGACCTTCGAGAGCGGGTAAAGAAGCGCCGAGCGGGTCCCGACGACGAGTTTCGCCTCGCCGCGGCAGGCGCGGGAAAAGGCGTCGAAGCGTTTTTTGGGACTCAGGTAACTGTGCGCGATGACCGCCCGCTCGCCGAGCCGCGACTCGAGGTGCGCTATCGTGCCGGGGGTGAGTCCCACCTCCGGCACGAGGTACAGCACCTGTCCGCCGGCGTCGAACACCTCGCGACACAGATCGGCGAAGACCTCGCTCTTGCCGCTGCCGGTGACGCCGAAGAGAAGCACCGGGCGCCGGTCGTCGGCGCGCCACCGTCCGCGGATGGCCGTCGCGACGCGCCGTTGATCGTCGTCGAGCATCGCCGTACACGGGGGAGTGTCGCACGGCGGGACCGGGGCGGAGGGGCGCGGCAGGGTGCGGCGCGGCGATATGAACGGGGCGACGATCTGCTTGACGAGTTTGGGGAACGGGTAGAGATAGTAGTCGCCGAGCCACTGGAGGAACCTTGTTTCGCGCGGATCGTGGAACAGAGGGGTGTCGCCGATGACGCGGCGCACCGGGCGGCAGGCGAGGTCGCGCAGTTCATCCGGCAGTGCGGCGACGACCTCCCTCACGATGGCCCAGATGGTCTCGTTGCGCAGGTCTATCTCGACGAGAGAACCGGGTCCGGCCTTCATGTCGCCCTCGAGCCGGTAGTAGAGTTCCTCGATGCCGGGGCGCGGTATGACGAGCCGGACGAAGCGGTCAGCGGTATTCATTGCGGAGGAAACGGTACCGGACCGTTCGCGCCGGTTCCCGTATCTCGACGATGCCGGGGAAGGCGAGCGGCAGGACGCTTTTGTGGTATGCGCCGAAGGTGACCGTCGTTTCGCCGTACGAAAGCCGGAAGGGGAGCAGGCCGCTTCGGTAAAGAGCGAGGTGGGGCGCACTCTCGTCGGCCCGCTCCTTGCCGATGATCAGGATAAGTTCGCCGCCGGGTCCGGTGGTCGAGAGCACCTTCTTCTCGGTGTTCACGCCCAGTTTCGCGAGATGCGCCATGAGCGGCTCGGCCGGGTCGGCATCCTTGGCGACCGACGGCAGGAAAAAGAGGCGCAACCACGGCGCGATACCCTCTTTGCTCATGACCGACGGGGCCTGCGCGACGGTCAGCGTCACCTCGTCCTTCGCGCGGTCGTACTTGAGCGTCACCGGCGCGGGCGGCTCGTCGCCCGTCTCGCCCGCCAGTTCGACGACGGGGAGATCGACCACGGTGTTGCGGAGCATCTGTTGGACCATCTGCGTCGGGGTGATGAAGAAGGCGAGCAGGAGAACTATGAGGAGCGGATGATGCATGGCGTCCCTACGAGATCATCCGGCGCACGGTGTCGAGAAATCCCGGTATCCGTTTCGCGGCAAGATAGGCATTCGCGTAGGCGTAGCCGTCCTTGTCGCCGGCGTCGAACACCAGATCGTCGTCGCGCAGGACGAGTCCCAGCATCGGCTGTTTGCCGCACAGCGTGTTGAGCGCGTCGGTGAGTTGTATCTCCCCCTTCGCTCCGGGGGTCGTTTTTTCCAGTATCGGGCCGATCGCGCCGGGGAGCAGGTAGCGACCGACGATGGCGAGGTTAGACGCGGTGCCGTCCACGCCCGGTTTCTCGACCAGCCGCCGTATCTCGAAAAGGCCGTTGCGCTCCTCGCCTTCGGCCATGCCGTACCGTTTGCGGTCCTCGTCGGGGACCCGCATGAGCGCGAGCACCGGGCGGTCGTGCTGTTCGTACAGCCGTTTCATCCGCACCATCACGTTGTCGGGTGAACGCGACACGAGGAACATGTCGGGGAGCATCACCGCGAACGGGTCGGTCGGGACGGCGGTCATGCCGCGCAGGACGGCGTGGCCGAGCCCTTTCTGGCTTTTCTGCCGCACCGCGATGACCTCGGCGAGTTCCTCGAGCCGATCGAGCTCCCGCGCGATGTCCTCGGGCAGTTTTCCCTGCAAGAATTTGGGGTTGATGCGATCGAAATGGTCGGTGATCGCCTCCTTGCCTTCCGAGGTGACGAGCACGATGTTGTGGATGCCCGCCTGAGCCGCCTCTTCGGCGATGTGCTGTATGACGGGGCGGTCGTACAGGGGGAAGGATTCCTTGGGGACCGACTTCGAGGCGGGCAGGAACCGGGTGGCGAGTCCGGCGGCCGGGATGATGGCGTGCGAGAGCATCGGGACTATCTCCGCTTGAGCGCCTTGTCCCGCTCCTCGCGCTCCTCCTGTTTCTGCTTGCACTCGATGCAGAGGCCGGCGACCGGGCGCATCTCGAGCCGCTCGGCGCCGATCTCGGTGCCGCACGCTTCGCAGATGCCGTAAGTGCCGCCGTCTATCTTCGCGAGCGTCTCGTGGAGTTTGTTGATGAGTTTGCGGTCACGATCGCGCAGACGCAGCAGGCGGCTCCGTTCCTCCGAGAAGTTGGCCTGATCGGCCTCGTCGCCGTGGAACTTGTCCGACGGGTCGTTGGTCTCCTGCTCCAATTCCTCGACCTTTTCCTTGTTGCGCTCCTCGATCTCCTTGAGTTCGGCGAGCAGGCGCTTGCGGAAGTGGTCGATCTGTCTTTTGGTAAGCATGGCGTTCTCCTATCAGGTCATTCCTGTTTCAGGTAGATGGTCTCGGCATAGGCCTCAACGCCGATCTTCCCCGGCTCGACGGTCAGCAGTTTGTGTCCGGTGTAGGTGACCTTCCCGGTCGCGTCGAGCCCGTCGGCGGTGATGGTGTAGTCGCCCGGCGGGAGGTCGTAGACCGTCAGGGTCCCTTCGGTCTCGCAGGCCGTTTCCTCCGAGAAGGTGTCGCTCTCTCCGGTGGCCGAGGCGCGGATGGTCGCTACGCCGGCATCGGCACACGACTCGATGCTCTTGCTGTCGAATTCCCACGACACTTTGATGTCGGACACCTCGAGCAGGAGGTTCTTGTCGTCGATCGTCAGGGTCTTCTCCTGTCCCGCAGGGAGCGTCACCGTTATCGTCGCCGTGGCGCGCGTTCTCGGCGCGTCCTCGGCGCGACGGCCGCTTATCGTGACCGCGTAGGGGCCGGAGGGGATGTTGTTGAGCGAGAGCCGTTCGGCGTGGCAGGCGATGGCAAGATCGGTCACCGTCGTTTCCTGCCCCCAGATGATCGCGGAGACCGGGGAGCCGCCGGTGATCGCCGAAACGGAAAGGACCGCGATGTCGAGTTTGTCGCAGAGCGAAGAAGACCATTCGATGTCTATGCCGCCGGCGTACTGGTTCATGTCCACGGCAAGGGTCTTGTCGCCGATCAGCGAGACCTGTCCGGAGCCCCAACTGTTTATGTAGACGCCGTCCAGCAGTTCGACCGTGAGATAATAGGTCCCCGCCGCAAGTTCCAGCGTCGGCTTGCGCATGTCGGCGGCGCAGGTGAACTCGAAGGTCTTACGGGTCTTGAAATCGTCGGTGTACAGGGTGACGACGAACTTGTCGGCCTGATAACTGGTGCAGTCGGTCGCCTCGGCGGCGTCGAAGCGGAGATCGAGGGTGAGCGTGTAGCGCTCCTCGGCGTTCTTGCCGCACCCTGCGACGATACCCGTGAGCACAAGGACCATGAAAAGAACTCGACGCATCGGCTTCTCCCCTCGCAAAGGACGGTTCATGGATCGGACAATCGGACCGATTATACCGGGCCGCCCTTATTTTTTCAAGAAATACCAGAGAAATACCTTGCGCTCTTCGTCCGGTTCGGTACAATCGGTCGAATTCGGAGGGATATGGAGAGGTTATGAAACACCGCATATTGCTTATCGACGACGAGGTCGCCCTGCTCGGCACGATGCGCCAGATACTGGAGAAACAGGGGTACGACATCATCACCGCCCATTCGGGCATCGAGGCGATGGGGATCGTCAAGCGCGAGATAGAGAATCTGTCGCTCGTTCTCACCGATCTTCTCATGCCCGGCGGCTTTGACGGCATCGACCTCATGGAGGCGGTGCACCAGTTGGACGCCGACATCCCGGTCATCGTGATAACGGCCTACGGCAATGTCGAGACGGCGGTCAAGGCGATGCAGAAGGGCGCCTTCAACTTCCTGACCAAGCCGGTCAACTACAAGGTGCTCCTCCAACAGATAGAGAAAGCGGCCGAAACGCTCTCCCTGCGCGAGGAGAACAAGCGGCTCCGGCGCGAGATAGCGTCGTTGCAGGAGGACCGGTACCGCATCGTCCATGCGTCAGAAAAGATGCGGCGGCTCCTCGAGTCGGCGGTCGAGATCGCGAAGACCGACGAGACGGTGCTCATCACCGGCGAATCGGGGACCGGCAAGGAACTCGTCGCCCGTCACATACTCAACGAAAGCCCGCGCGCCCGGCGTCCGTTCGTCGCGTTCAACGCGGCGGCGGTCCACCCGAACCTCATCGAGTCGGAACTGTTCGGCTTCAAGAAGGGTGCCTTCACCGGGGCCGACCGCAACTCGCCCGGCTATGTCGGCGCGGCCGAGGGGGGGACGCTCTTCATCGACGAGATCGGCGAGATGCCAACGGCGCTTCAGCCGAAACTCCTGCGGTTCATGCAGGAACGGGAATACCTGCCGGTCGGCGCCTCGACCCCCGTCCGCAGCGATGTGCGGGTCATCGCCGCCACCAACAAGGACCTCGAAAAGGAGATCGTGAAGGAGCGGTTCCGGCAGGACCTCTACTATCGCCTGTCGCGTTTCACCCTCCGCGTCCCGCCGCTCCGCGAGCGGCGCGAAGACATACCGCCGCTCGTCCGGTTCTTCGCCGAACGGTTCGCCGCTCAGTATAAGAAGGACCTGCGCTATCCCGATGAGGCCGCCATGGCGCGGTTCTCCGACCGCGACTGGCCCGGCAATATCCGCGAACTCGAACATGCCGTGGCGCGCTGGGTGCTGACGGCGGGCGATCGGTCCGAGCCCGGAAGCGCGTCACCGACGCAGGAGGGGGCGGCCCCCGCGGCGATCTATTCGTTCCGGCTCGGTGAAAAAAACATGAAAGAGGTGGAGAAAGAGGTCATTGAGGCGACGCTCCGCTTCACCGGCGGCAACAAGGGGAAAACGGCGCAGATGCTCGGTATCTCCGAGCGGACCATCTACCGCAAGATGACCGGCGACGAGGAGTTGTAGCCGCTATTCTTCAAACGGGCACACCCCTTCTTTCTCACAGTAACAGGCAATGTCACGGAAGCGGGAAGTGGTTCCTGCCGGCGTTTTCCAGAGTTGGTAGTTGCCGTCGAACGAGTTGAACCCCATGTCGTAACGACCATCTTCCTGCTTGGTTGGTTTCGAGGGACAGTACTGTTTCTTCGTATCTATGCGATAGAAACAGGCCTTGAAGTCCTCGCGTGTTTCTTCGTTCGGGGGCATGAATGCCTCTGTATAGAGGATCAGATCGCCTTTGAACTGTGTCGGCCCCATGACCATCGTTTGGGGATCGGACGGGGTGATGGAGATCAGGCTGTACGCGGGCGTCGTTCCGGAGATATCCACTAGCGTCATGCCATACGCACCTATGCCCGCATAATAGACCAACTGATCCTTGTTTTGCTCGTTCATACGCGGGTTGGAGGGCGTCTCCCCTTCACGATCTATCCTGATGCAGTCTTTTGCCGGATTGTACGGTAACTTGTCGAGGTCGCAGACATATATTTCGCGATTGTCATTGATGAAGGTAACTCGGTTGTCCACCACATTCCCCTCATACACCTTGCTGTATGTGAGAGGATGCCAGTTCCATTCGTCCACCTTGGAGTAAACCACTTCCGTTGCGCCTGTCGTCCGGTGTTTGACATTCAGAACAACCCATTTATCCCCGACCAAGGGCGGGCGCGAGAAATATGCCTGATGTTGCTCGTCGTCATAGATGACTTCGTAACGGTAGCCGGTGGTCGTTTTTTTCGCCGAAAGAATATAGGTATCCCCCATTTCATAAGTTCCGTTGGTGAGATAATCTTCGGTCGTCGTAAAAAACAAGAACCTTTCGTTTTTATATGCCGTGCCTACGCCACAATGCCCTATTGCCGTATAAGTATCTTCTTTTATATCGTACAATATGGTTTTCGATGCTTTTGATCCCACCATAACCAAACCGATCTTGTCCTTTTCTATTTTCAGATCGTACAATACGGACATGTCGGCGTGATAGTATTTGTTGGTGATATCCCGGTCGCAAGGGCTATAATCTATACTTTGCGCTTTCGTGTCCGGTAAAACACAGGGCCATGGATAGCATTCGGTATATGATTCGGTCCCGCTTTTATATTTCTGATATCGTCCCCAGTTAAGCCAATCCCAAATATTCTTCACACACTGCGGGTCGTTCTCGGTCGGCGTGTCGCACCCCGGCCGACAGAAAGTTATCTTCCCGTCCTTATCTTTCAGCGGAAACCCTGACGCTTTGACATTCTCATAAACCTTGAGATCGGGACAGTTGACGGTATCGTTATCGGAAAGGACATCGTCAATGGTCTCATCGTTAGAAACAGCGGCATCGTCGCTCGTTAAAGTGTCGCCCTCCATGTGCGACATGTCGTCGTCCGCGGTCACCGTATCGGCGTCATTCTTTGCGGTGTGTAGATTGCAGGCGGCAAGAAAAACCGCAAAAGCAACGATGATGATGTGTTGTCTCCCAGCCATGTCACGAGTATAGCTGAACGGAAAATGAAAGCCAATAGATTTTTTCGGAAGAGAACAAGCAGGCGATAGCGTGATAATTAACCATGGGAAAGACTTTTTATCCCCGATTTGTGGCCATAAATAATAAAATTAATCCTTGACTTTCAGCCAAAAATCGAGACATTGGTAGTGTGAACGGAGGGCATAACATGAAACGCACACTGCAAAATCAACTTCTTTCATGGAGAAAGTCGGCGACCCGTAAGCCGCTTATACTCAAAGGGGCGCGACAGGTCGGGAAGAGTTGGCTGGTCCGCGAGTTCGGCAAGGAATATGACGACTATGTCGAGGTGAATTTCGAATTCAACCGCGCGGCCGCCTCTCTGTTCTTGAAAGACCGCGACCCCATCCGCATCGTCCGCGACCTTTCCCTTCTGACCGGAAAAGATATCCGACCGGGACGCACGCTTCTGTTCCTTGACGAGATACAGGAATGTCCCGAAGCCATCACCGCGCTGAGGTACTTCTATGAACTACTGCCGGAGCTTCATGTCATCGCCGCCGGTTCGCTCCTTGATTTCACCCTTGATGCGATCGGATTGCCGGTGGGCCGGGTAGAGCTGGTATATCTTTACCCGCTCTCTTTTTCCGAATTCCTCGAAGCGATGGGACAGGGTCGTCTGGTGAAAGCCCTTTCCGCGCATGACGGGAGCGAACCGTTAGCGGAGGCCATCCATGAAAAACTTCTTACGCTTCTCGGCGAGTATATGGCGGTGGGTGGCATGCCGGCGGCGGTCAATCAATGGGTAGAGCGGCGCGATCTCAGGGAATGCATGAAGATACATCGAACGCTCATAGAGACCTTCCGGCAGGATTTCGGCAAATACGCAACGAAACATCAGCAGAAATATATCGATATCGTGTTCGGCGCGGTGCCGAGACTGGCGGGCAAGAAATTCGTATATACCGCCGTTTCGCCGGATGTCCGTTCCCGTGAACTGCGGCCCGCCTTTGAACTTCTGGAAAAGGCGGGATTGGTGCATACGGTCGGGAACACTGCGGGGAACGGCGTTCCGTTAGGGGCGGAGGTCGATCCCCCGTATTTCAAGGCGATCTTTTTCGATGTGGCGCTCATGCAGTCGCTACTCGGACTCGAATACGGTTCGTGGATCCTCGACCCCGCAACAACCTTCGTCAATCAGGGGGCGGTGTGCGAGAGTTTCGCGGGACAGGAACTGCTCGCGTATGCCGATCCCGTCAAGAAAGGGGAACTGTTTTACTGGGCGCGTGATAAACGGGGAAGCAGCGCCGAGGTCGACTATCTGTTGGATGTGGCAGGAAAGGTCGTCCCGCTGGAGGTCAAGAGCGGCAACAGTCATATAAAAAGTCTACGTCTCTTTCTGAAGGAAAAGAAAGGATCTCCCTACGGTATCGTTTGTTCGACCCGTAACTTCAGTCGTTCGGAGAGCATCCACTCAGTTCCCTTGTATGCATTGAGTATCTGCGGTCGATAGTCATCAGAAGCCGGGATGATGCCTCTCACGGTTCCATCGATCTCATGAAGCCGTTGCGTCGCCGCCCGCGCGGCGTTTCTCGAATATCCGGTCCACCATCGTCAGCAGTTCGTCGTCGGTGAAGGGCTTCGAGAGGTACTCCTCGGCGCCCGCCTTGATCGCCTCGACCGCCCCTTCGACCGATGCATAGCCGGTGATCATGATGATCGCCGTGCCGGGATGTTTGTCGCGCACGAAGCGGATGAGATCGATGCCGCTCGCGAAGGGCATGTGATAGTCGGTGATGACGAGATCGAACTTCCGCTGTGCGAGCTGGCTCTTCGCCTCGTTCACGCTCGAAGCGGTCAGGACGGCGTAGCGGGCCAGTTCAAGGTTGCGCCGGATGAGTTCCAGCGTGTCGGGCGAATCGTCCACGATGAGGATCGTGCCCCGTTCTGCGTTGTCAGCCATGGTCTTCTCCTTTTTCGGGTGCCGCTAACGGCAGGGTGACGGTGAAACGACTGCCGCGTCCCGGCTCGCTTTCAACTTTGATGTCGCCGCCGTGCGCGGTGACGATGCCGAGCACGACCGACAGGCCGAGCCCCGTTCCTTCGCCGATGTCCTTGGTGGTGAAGAAGGGGACGAAGATCCGATCCTTGGTCTCCGCGGTCATGCCGCAGCCGGTGTCCTCGACGGCGAGCGACACCCGCTCCCCGTCGTGCGCGGTCCGGATGGTCAGCGTGCCGCCGGGGTCCATCGCCTGCACCGCGTTCACGACGAGGTTCACGAGGATCTGGTGTATCTGGGCCGGGTCGGCGACTATCGGCGGGATGTCGGGGGTCAGTTCGGTCACGACGCGCACGCCGCCCTTCCGTATGCGCGGTTCAAGGAGGTCGAGGCAGGAGGTGACCCGTTCGTTGAGATCGGTCGGCGACTTGCGTGGCGGCATCTGGCGGCTGAAAAGCATCAGTTTGCGGATGATGTCGCGGGCGTGGATGGCCGCCTTGACGATCTTGTCCAGATCGCGTATCGCCTGTTCGGGCAGGTCGGGGGTCTTCTGGATGAGTTGGGAGAACCCCAGTATCGCGCCCAGCGGTTCGTTTATCTCGTGCGCCATGCCGGCGGCCAGTTGACCAACGGTGACCAGCCGGTCGGCGTGAAGGAGTTGCTGCTGGAGCGCATTTTTCTCCTCCTCGGCCTCCTTGCGCTGGATGATGACGGCGATCTCCTTGGCGATCGATTCGAGCAGGGATCGCTCCTCGCTCAGGAAGGGACCCTTGTCGAGCGTCGGCAGGTCGGTGGAATAACTCACCTCGATGAGTCCGCGCGGTCGGCCGTTTATGCGCAGTTCCACCGGGAGTGCGTGTTTCGACGGGTTGTAGCGGAGCGAGGTGTAACTGCGCCGGTCGAGCATGATGCGGCAGGAGGCGGCCTCGGGGAAAAGGAAGGCGGGGGGTATGATGTCGGCCGCCTCGCGCAGGAGAGCGTCGAGCGAGCGGTCGAGGTCCGAGCCGAGTTTGGTGATGCGATAGATGCAGGTGAGTTCCTTTATCCGTTCGCGGAGATGGAATTTTGCCTGTCGATGGGCACGCGCGATGCCGATGACCGCGGCTATGTTGCGGTAGAAATCGGCGTCGTTATCGTCGAAGAACCCGGCGCGGTCGGCGACGAGGGTGAGTATGCCGAGCGTCTCCTCCCCGTAACGGATGGGAAGGATGAGAAGCGAGCCGATGCCGCCCGGCAGGCGGAGGTCGCGGCGTTCCCCGGCGCCGTCGCGCATGGCGACGGCCTGCGCGGCGTCGGCGTCGGGGACGAAAAGGTCCTCACGGCCGTCAAGGTGGCCGAAGTGGACGAGCCGCTCGAGCAGTTCGACGTCGCTCACGCCGTCGACCGGGGGCAGGAAGGAGGGATCGCCGAACCCGGGGATGGGGGCGAAATGGAAGTTCCCGGCTATCGTGTTGGTGCGGGTGAAACGATAGAAACGGGTCAGGTCGGCCACCGTGATGCGGACCTGCGGGCAGGCGGCCGATTCGACGAGGGCCGACATGATGTCG
>JAKQHE010000158.1 GCA_029573155.1 bacterium | reverse complement strand
TTCTCGCCGAACAGCGCCATCGCGCCGGCCTTTTTCGCCTCCTCGATCGCCTGTATCTCGGTGCAGGTCTTGTAGTTCTTCTGGATGAGCCGGTTGACCTCGGTCTCGATCGCGCGCAGTTCGTCGGGGCTCACCGCCTTGAAGTGGGAGAAATCGAACCGGAGCCGCTCCTGCGTCACCAGCGAACCCGACTGGTGGGCATGGTCGCCGAGCGTTTTGCGGAGCGCGAGGTGCAACAGGTGGGTCGCCGAATGATTGCGCCGTATCGCGCTTCTCCGTTCCTCCTCGAGTTTCTGCGTGAAGCGCGTGCCTACCATGAGATCGGTCTGCGCAGTGACCACCGCCGCGCGGTATTCGCCCAGTTTCACACAATCGGTCACCGTCGCGGCGACCGTCCCGCCTTTCTCGAGCGTCCCCTTGTCGCCCACCTGACCACCCGATTCGGCGTAGAACAGGAGCGGCGAAAGTATCGCGTAGGCGTTCGAACCGGCACGGACCGAATCGACCCGGTCGAGTTCGCTGTTGAAGAGCGCCACGAGTTCTCCTTCCATCTCGCTTTTGTCGTAGCCTTCGAACTTCGTCGCGGGGATGCCTTCGTCAAGCAGCATCTTGGCCGCCGCCTGTTTCTTCTCCTCGCTGTTGCCGCTCCACGACGCTTTGCCGCGCTCTTTCTGCTGTTTCATCGCGGCTTCATATTCAGAAACATCGTATGTGAAATTATACTCCCCGATGATCGTCTGGGTGAGGTCGGGCGGGAAACCGTAAGTATCGTAAAGAACGAAGGTCATGTCGCCCGATATTGTCGATGACCCACTGCTGACAGCATGTTTGATCTCTTCATTTAACAGCGCGAGCCCCTTATCGAGCGTCTGGCGGAACCGTTTCTCCTCCTCCGAGGCGATGGCGAGTATCATCTCGCGCTGTTTCTTCAGTTCACCGTAGTGGTGCCCCATGAGTTCGATGACGCCGTCGCACGCCTGGTGGAAGAACAGTTCGGTGAAGCCGAGTTTGTGGCCGTGCCGTATCGCGCGACGCATGATGCGGCGCAGGACATACCCGCGTCCCTCGTTGGAGGGCGTTATCGAGTCGGCGATGAGAAAGGCGGTCGCCCGCGCGTGGTCGGCGATGACGCGCCAACTCGCCTCCTGCGCCGGGTCGGCCGCGCCGCCGCGCAGTTCCTTCAACTTCCCGATGAGTTTCACGAACACATCGATATCGTAGTTCGACGGTACGCCGTTAAGCGCCGCAGTGACCCGTTCAAGCCCCATCCCGGTGTCTATCGACGGCTTCGGGAGCGGCGTGAGCGTCCCCGCCGCGTCGCGGTCGAACTGCATGAAGACGAGGTTCCATATCTCGACGAACCGGCCGTGATCCCAGTCGGGCTCGTTCCCTTTGAAATGTTCGCGCGAGGTGTGGTTATCCCACATGTCGTAGTGGATCTCGCTGCAGGGACCGCACGGGCCGGTGTCGCCCATCGCCCAGAAGTTGTCCTTCTCGCCGAGCCGGAATATCCGTTCGGCGGGAACTTTTTCCTGCTTGTTCCATATCTCGAACGCCTCGTCATCGTCCTTGTAGATAGTGACATAGAGGCGCTCCTTGTCGAGCCCGTAGTACTTCTTGTCGGTCACCAGTTCCCACGCGAAGGCGATCGCCTCCTTTTTGAAGTAATCGCCGAAGGAGAAGTTGCCGAGCATCTCGAAGAAGGTGTGGTGGCGCGCCGTGAAGCCGACATTCTCGAGGTCGTTGTGCTTGCCGCCGGCCCGAACGCATTTCTGAGCGGTGGTCGCCCGGCTGTACGACCGTTTCTCCTGCCCGAGGAAGAGGTTCTTGAACTGGTTCATCCCGGCGTTGGTGAAGAGCAGTGTCTTGTCCTCGGCCGGCAACAGCGGCGAACTCGCCACCACCGCGTGTCCCCGTTCCTTGAAATAGTTCAGGAATGTCTCGCGCGCCTTGTCGGTCGTCCAGTGGGCCATGATACGCTCCTTTTCTCGGACCTTGTCGTCGGCATCATACTTGCGGCGCGCACTTTCTCAAGATTTACCCGGTCCCCCGGAACGGCCTTCCGAATTTGACTTTTCGGTCTTCTCCGGGTATAAGGATGCCCGAGCGGGTGTAACTCAGTGGTAGAGTGCTAGCTTCCCAAGCTGGAAGTCGCGGGTTCAAGTCCCGTCGCCCGCTCCAGATTTTTTTTGTTTGGTGATGTGCAAAGGCTACGATTTCTCTCAGTAATCTTACTTATCCTCCTTGCCTCCCTGTTCATCGTCCGTTTTTCGTTCTATTCGGTCGCGCGGACCTACCTCGCCGCCGTTCATGACATTCATCTCGACATCGGGGACACCGCGATCTGCGGACTGGATTGCCTCGCCGTCCCACGCCTGACCGTCGAGCGCCCCGGCGCGTTCCGTTTCGAGGCCGAGGGCATCACCGTCCGGTTCGGGCTACGCCGCGAGGAGCCGTTCCGCGTGGCGCCTTTCCTCCCCTATCTCGGCGTGCGAAAAGCGCGGATCATCGTCAGCGACCTCGCGTCGCTCACCGACGACGACCCCGCCCCCTCTGACGGGGCGCTCCCCTACTTTCCTCTCGGACAGGTCGACGTCGAGGACCTGTCGGCGACACTCGCGCTACCGGAGGGCACACTTGCGCTCACCGGGATATCGCTGAGGGGCGACGGGCGCTACACCCTCGACATCCCCACCGCGACCTATACCGCCGCAGGCTTACGCACCGCGATAGCGGCTCGAGCAGACGCGGAATTCGTCGCCCGCGGCCACGACTATTCGATCGTTTCGGTCGCGGGATCGGGAGCGGGCGCCGAGATATCGCTCACCGCCACCCCGGGTGGCTTCACCGGCCGTGCCTCGCTGGCGCTCGACCAGTTCATCCCGAGGTTCGACGACCGCCCGGCGACGGGCACCATCGTCGCCGACCTCGCCGGAACGCTGGCCGGCGACGCTCCGCGGATCGAGGCCGATGTCCACGCCACCGGACTCGGATGGAACGGCGAGTTCCGCATCTGGGACCTCGCGGCGCATCTTACCGCCGACCCGCGCGGACTCACCGTGGACCACCTCGCGCTGTTCAACCGCGACGAACCGTTCCTGTCTCTCGGCGGCAGGATGGAATGGCGCGACCCGGTGATGCGTGGCAAAGTGACGCTCTGGGACCTCGACTTCATGAATACGATGAAGCGCTTCCAAGCCCCGTGCTGGGTCAACATGTGGATATCGGGGACCATAGACTACGACTTTTCCTTCAAGACGCTCACCGCGCGGTACCGACCGCGGCTCACCGTGCGCGACTTCAACCTGCACGACGACGGAACGCTCACGATCCTCGACCTCAAGGACACCTACCAGGTCGTCGGTCGCGGCGAGATACGCCCCGAGCGGATAACGCTCGACGAGGCGGAAGTGACCCTCAGTGACGACAAGACGCATATATTCCTGCACGATACCTGGTTCGACCTCGACGACGACGGGAAGATACACATCATGATCCACCCCCGATCGCGGATAGACCTCTCGCGGGTCGGGGCGATCGCCGAACTGCCCGTTGAGGGGCGCGGGAACATCGACATGGCCCTCACCTCGTTCTATGAAAGCCCGCGCATCGTCGGTCATTTCAAGGGAAACAACTGCGCGGTGCGGGGCTTCGAGGCGGGCAACTGCGATCTGACGGTGGAACTCAAGGAGTTCGTCCTTTCGTTCCTCGGCAACAGCATCGTCCACCGGTCGGTCCGCTCCGAGGGCTCGCAGGTCGCGATAGATTTCAACAAGACCCCGACCGATGTCTCGTTCCTGTTCAACAACATGACCGGCCTGCTCGGCGATATCGGACCGACCCTGCGGAGGGAACTCCCTCCCCTCGGCGGGAGATTCATCTTCAATGTCGCGGGGCGGTACGCGGGACACCTCACCTCGCTCACCGGCCACGCCCGAGCCGACAAGGTACGATGGAGCGAGACCGCGATCGCCGATCAGATCGCTATTGCCTTCGTCGACGATGGCGACAGCCTGCGCCTTACGAAAGGGGTGATGAAACGGGGCGACAGCGCGCTATCGCTCTCCGGCACCATGAACCGGCGCACCTGGGCGCTCGACGCCAAAGCAACGCTTGACGCGTTCTTCGCCAAGGACCTCGATATCTTGAAGGATGTCTCCTTTGCCGCCCCGCAGTTGACCATAACGACGGGCGGCACGCTCTTTGCGCCCACTTTCACCGCCGATATCTTCCTCGGGCAAGCGGCGTATCAGCAGGTCGCTATGGGTAACTTCTCCGCGACGGTCGCTTACGAATTCGAAAGCGGCGGCATAACGGCGTCGGGCAATCTCGGTGATGCGATATCGTTCCGCGGCGCACTGCGCGACCTCGACACAGACACGCTCACGGCAACCGCCAAGGTCAAGGATCTCATTCACAAACAGGGCGATCTTTTCTTCAAGACCTCGCTCGACGCCTCTTGGAACGACGGGGAACTCGAGGCCCGCATACAGAAGATCATGGTCGAGAAAGGAAAGATATTCGCCCGCAATACCCGCCCCTTCACGCTGCGCGGTCGCTGGGCGAACCTCACGATCGATCCATTTGTACTCGACGGCGAGACCCTGAGCGGCACCGTAAGCGGTGAGATACGCAACGGCGTCCCGCACCTCGATATGACCGGTACGCTGTTCCCCGCCGCGCTCGCCGCCTTCAGCGGAGCCTCGGGGCTCCACGACATCACGGGCAACGCCTCCTTCCGGCTCGCGGTCCGCGATCGCGCCGTATCGGGCGAATTATCGCTCCAGCGGCTCGGCTTCACGGTCGCCCCCTACGATGTACCGGTGGCCGACCTCGAGGGGACGATCCTTTTCGAGGGGGACCGCTGGCGAACAGAGCGGATCCGCGGACTTTTGGGGAACGGCAAAACGGAACTCCGCGGCTCGGGCTCCTTGACCCCCTCGTTCGGTGGCCAGGCGACCCTTTCCATCACCAACGCCTCGCTGCGGCACCGGCTCATCGGCCCCTTTTCTTTTTCTGCCTACCTTGACATCGCTTTGTCGGAAGGTGAAAAGACACCTATGGTGAGCGGCGACATCGAGATCAAGAACATCCTTTACCGTGACGATCTCTCGTTCGACAACGAACTGGTGCGGTTCCTTTCCCGCCCCGCCGAAAAGACCGACGGCGAGGGAGCGCGATTCAATCTCCGGCTGTTCGGTCGCAACAATCTGCGGGTACAGAACAACCTGATAAAAAGCGACCTCGCCTTCGACACCCGACTCGGCGGCACGCTTGCTCATCCGACACTGAACGGCGTCATGCAGTTCGGCAACGGTGAACTCATCTTCAAGCAGAACCGCTTCCCGCTCGACCGCGGGCTTATCACCTTCGAGCCGGGCGAGCGCATCTCGCCGTTCCTCGACATACAGGGGACCACCCGCATCTACGCCCGGTCGAAGGAGACCGAATACAAGGCGGTGCTCACCATCAGCGGCCCGCCCGACAACCTCGCTATACGACTCTCGACCGTGCCGCAACTTGAAGAAACACAGGCCTACTCCCTCCTCCTCTGGGGGGATTTCTTCGATCCGACCCAGCCGGGTATCGAGAATCTCGCGCTCGTCGCCGTCACCGACATCATGGGGATATCGGAGGAGGTCAAGAAGAACTTCCGGCTCTCCCGCTTCGAACTTCTACCGCGCTATTCAGAGATAGACTACCAAACGGTCCTCAAGATCGTCGCCGAGAAGGAACTATACCCCTTCCTCGTCATGACGATAGAATCGAATCCCGCCGACCCCGCCGACCAGATGATCGGATTCTCCTACCGGGGATCGAACTTCGATCTGTCGCTCGACTGGAAGTATAAGAACAAACTGGAAACGAACTACGGTGGGCTCGGATTGAATCTCGCGCTCCGCTACCTGTTCGAGTAAACGATGCGTAGTCTGTCGTTACTCATTCTCCTATGTGCGGCGCCTCTGCTCGCCGACATCACGGTCGAGCGCATCGAGTGGAAAAGCGACCTGCCGCTCGATGATTTCGCCCGGCTCATCAAGATAGAGCCGGGAGCGCCGCTTTCGGTCAAAAGCGTCCGGCGCACCGTGCGCCTCCTCTACGCCACCGGCCGTTTCGAACAGGTCGTCGTCACCCTGCTGCCCGGCCCCGATCCGGAACGACGCGCCGTCTCCATCGCCGCGACGCCGCTCCGCTTCATAGAGGACATCACCATCACCGGCAACGGTGCACTCTCGGATAACCGGATAAAGCTAGCCGGGAATCTGCGGCGATTCTCGCCTTTTTACGAATCGGGACTTGAACGTATCCGCGAGGAGATCCTCGCGACCTATCGATCCGAGGGATACCCCGACGCCACGCTCAGCATCGAGGCGCGTAATCGCTCCGCCGCGGAGGTGGACATCCTCCTCTCGATACAGGAGGGGGAACGGCGCCGGATAAAGAAGATACTGCTCACAGGAGAGGTCCTCTCCTCCGAACGACGCGAACTGGTCAACGATCTCACTCTGTCGAACGCCTTCGCGGCGCTCACCGACGAACAGGTCCGCACCATGCAGGAGCAGGTCGAGCACTACTATCGCGGCCGCGGGCATCTCGATACCGTCATCCGGCATCAGACACAGGATGACGGCACCGTCGTGTTCACGGTACAGCGCGGCCCCCGCTATACGCTCTCGGTGGCCGGCGCGAACAGTTTCTCCGCCGAAACGATCCGTCGGGTCATCCAACACATCGAAGGCTGGCACCGCAACAACGAGGCGGCTAACGACCGCGTCATACTGTTCTATCAAGCCGCCGGATTCCCCGATGTCACGGTCCGGACCGCGCGGACGGTCAAAAAACGGGGGACCTTCGAGGAAACGCTCATCACCGTCTCGATCTCCGAAGGACCGCGTCGTTTCATCGACGGCATCGTATTCAGCGGTGCTCTCGAGGAGAAGAGCGAGGACATCGCCGCACATATCGTCGCCTATGTGGAAACCCGCCTCGATGCCGAGGATCTTCCGCCGGTGTCGCTCGACCGCACTATCGTCGGCGGCGGATACCGGGACACCGACGGAGCCCGCGTCACCACGCTTTCGCGCACCAATAAAGATCGCGCCTCCTTTCCCGATGCCCGCTATGTCGTACCGGCGGCCTATCTGCCCGACATCGCGACACAGGTCGTCGAGTTCTACAAGGCGCGCGGCTATCTGCAGGCCGAAGTGCTCGGCCATGCCTTGGCACGCGACGGTGATCTGCTCTTTCTCGATATCGAGATAGCGGAGGGCGAACGCTCTCTGGTGAACTGGGTGGACATCTCCTCCGGCGATCCGGAACTCGACCGAGAGCTTCTTTCTCTGGTGGACGCCCGATCCGGCATCCCCTTCACCCCGGCGTTCCGCGACGAGATCACTGCAAAGATATCTACGCGGCTTCGCGAACTCGGTCGATCCTTCTCCCGCGTGACGGTTGAAACGGTCGCCGACGGTGCCCATGTGAGGCTCCTGTTCCGCGTCGATGACGCCTTCCCCGTGCAGACCGGCGAGGTGGTCGTGAGCGGGAACATCATCACCGAAGGATCGGTCGTACGGAGACTCACCCGTATCGCCACCGGCGATCTTCTGACGAGTGACCTCCTCCGCGAAGCACGGCAGGACCTGCTCGCGACGGGCGCATTCGACACCGCCGAACTCACCATCATGGACGAGGACGCCCCCGAGCACATGAAGGATATCGTGATCACGGTCATCGAGGCTTGGCGCTACCGCCTCGAGATCGGCGCCGGCGTCGCGACCGACGAAGGCGGGCGGCTCTTCGGATCGTTCGAATACAAGAATGTGCTCGGACAACTCTTCTCCCTGCGTCTTTCCTACAAACTCGCCCACAAGATACCGTGGTTCATGAACAGCGCGTTCGAGGACTATTTCCTGCACGATCTCTCGTTCTTCGAGCGGTTCGACCGCGTCGTGAACGGCTCCATCGCCTTCCCCGACCTGTATTTCCTGCCCTTCTCGCTCGCCTTTCAGGCCGAGGCGTTCCACATCCATGACTCGCGTACCGCGAGCGGGCTCCCCTACCTGCTGGATAAGAACGGCATGCTGCTCTCCTTCTACAAACGATTCGGCGAACATTTCGTCCTCTGGGTGAATGCCGAACTTTCGCGACAGGACGAGGAGGAGTACAAGGAACTATACGACGAGACGACCGCGAGCAGCACGGTCTCTCTCGAACGGTCGACCCGCTACCTGCTCAGCCCCGAGGTGGAGGGTTGGGCCGACTACCGCAACAGTCCGGTAAGCCCCGACCGCGGGTTCAAGATCGGCCTGCGGGTCCGGAATGTCTCTTCGCTTGCCGGCGATAACACTCAGTACACTCTGCTCGAGAACTACGCATCGGTCTATCTGCCGCTCCAGTACCTCCGTTCCACCTCCGGCGAATACCTACCGCGCGACACCGTTATCTGGCATTCCTTTCTCCGATACGGCGCGCTCCTGCTGCACGACGGCATGCTGAGCGCCGACGACACCTTGAAACTCGGAGGATCGACCTCGGTGCGCGGTTTCGCGCAGAACTCCATCATCCCGGCGGACGACACCGACGGCGACCCGCAGGGCAAATACTACCTGTTCCTGCGCAACGAACTGCGATTGAAGATACAGGATCACCTGTACTTTGTGGCCTTCTTTGATGCCGGGAACCTGTGGGAGGACATCCGGCAGGTCGGCGTGGGGGACCTGCTCCGCTTCGGCACGGGCGGCGGTTTCATGTACGCGTCCCCGATCGGAAGCATTCATCTGCAGGCGGGGGTGAACCCTTTCCCTCGCGAGGACACGACGCGGGACTACCGCGAGGACCTCTGGAGCTTCCATTTCTTCATATCGTCGTTCTGACCGACGCGACATCAACCGGCGAGAAGAGCTCCTATCCTCTTTTTCGCGTAGGCCAGCCCTTCATCGATGAAGGCGAGGTCGAAGGGACCGGTCGGAGAGGGCGTCTCGAAGATACGCGCCGGTTTGGGCAGCGCGTCGAAATCGAAACCATGCTTTATCTTGAAGGCGTACTTGTCACGGTAGATGGTCTTCCCGAGTGCCAGTATCTCCTCATCGGAAAGGCTGTAGCCGGCGACCTCCAACGATCCGCGGACCACCTCCGGGGTATAAACGCCCCGCGCGAACAAACAGACGCAGAGGCTCGTGAGTATCTGCCGCCAGCATTCCTCCTTGATCAGTTCGTCGACGATCTGCGGCGGCGTCAGCGCCTTACCGCTTTTTATCGCGTTCTGGTCGAGACTGTAGCCGGCGTTGTCGAGGTGGCTGTGACGCGTCCCGAGCAGGAAGCCGAGATAACTCGCCGGACCGGTCGGATACCCCGGCATCTCGTTGCCGCCGAACGCAAGGGCGAAATCGGCGCCGCCGTAGATCGATGCCGCATGGACCGAACCCTTGGCGAGCGCCTTGTAAAAATCGTTCGGCTGATTCACGAGATGCTCCGTCGCCTTGATGTAGGTCTTCCAGTCGCCCCACGCCAGTTTGAGCCCGAGCGTCTCCTTCTCGCCGATGATCCCCTTCTCCAACGCCTCGGTCGCCCACGCGAGGCAGACACCCGCCGACATCGAATCGACACCGACCTTCTCCACCTCGTCGATGAGCAGGAGCATCCCGTCGGGATCGCCGATGCCGAGCATCGATCCGAGCGCATAGATGAGTTCCCAATCGTAGCCGACCATCGTCGTCTTGTAGAAGTAGGATTCGTTCTCGTAGGGCTCGCGGACCGCGGCGATATGAATGCAACCGACCGGACAGTGCGCGCAGGCAAGCCGACGGCCCAAGTATTTCTCGGCAAGCGATTCGCCCGATATCGCCTCGGCGTGTTCAAATGATCCGCTCTGCAGATTGCGCGTCGGCATCGCCTTCAAGCCCTGCATGGTCCTCACATTCCCGGCGGTCCCCAGATCGTGGTATTTCTTCATGACCGGCGATCCGACCGCCGCCTTGAATATCTGGTCGTACAGATCGCGGTACTTTTTCTTGTCCTCGACCGGTATCGACCGTTCGCCCGATATGACGAACGCCTTGATGTTCTTGCTCCCCATCACGGCCCCCATCCCGAGCCGGCCGAAGTGGCGGTAGGTCTCGGTGGTCGCCGAGCCGAAGGCGACCTTGTTCTCGCCGCCGCGGCCGATGCGAATGATGGAGCGGACACCCGCTCCCGGTTCGCCGGCGCGGATGATCGACCCAGCGGTGAAAAGGCTCTTCATCCCCCAGATCGAGGTGGCGTCGCGGAAGTGGACCGTCGAGCCGTGGATCGCGACATAGACCGGCAGATCGGAGGCGCCGGTCACGACGACGGCGCCGTACCCCGCCATCCGTATCGCCTGCGCCGCGCGACCACCGGCATGGCTCTCGCCGAGGTTACCGGTGAGCGGCGACTTGAACATCGCGACCGTCTTCGATGCGAGAGGAAAGAGCCCCGTCAACGGACCGACCGAGAAGATGATCGGCGCGTCGGGCGCATAGGGATCGATGCCCGCCGGACAGTGTTCATCGAGCAATTTGATCGCCGCACCGGTGCCGCCGAGATACTGCGCGAATAGTTCCGGCCGTTCGACCGTCTTGTAACTCTTTTTGGTCATATCGATGTAAAGGACCTTCGTCGGATAGGCGTGTGTCATGACCGCACCTCCTCTTTCTCCAAGCCCTTCCGCAACTCGAGCACCCCGTGCGGGCAGTACTTCGCGCAGATACCGCACTGGACACAGATGAGCGGCTTCTGGGTCTCGTGATTCCAGAAGACCGCTTTGAGTATGCAGGCATTCCGGCATGCACCGCACCCGATGCATTTTTCCGCCTTCAATCGGACCCCGCCTTCGGGCCGCATCTCGAGCGCGTCGACCGGACAGGCCCGGGCGCATGGTGGATTCTTGCAGGAACGGCAGACGATGACGGTGAATCCTTTCGACATGCCGCCCGCCGACCTGACGCCGATACATGAGTTCGACAGCCCGGCGACACCGCTGCGCCGCGAACAGGCGAACATGCACAACTGGCACCCGACGCATCGCTGCGCATCGATCACTTTCAGTTTCATCGGGATGTTTCCCTCCTGCGCTATAAAAAAACAAGGAACCCGAGTATGGTGTTGTTCGGGGACGAGTCTACGCTTTTTTCCGACCATTGGCAAAAAATCCATCGTTTTTCTTTCGATTCTTCCCCTTCGGTGAAGCCCGTCCGAATTTTGTAACGATAAAGTTTGACAAGCCGTTTTGTTTGTACTAATGTAAAAACGCTTTGATTTACGATGTGAGGTCTGGAAGGAGGACCGGTATGTGGTTTCGCCGTTTGTGTTCGCCAGTGTTGTTCGCGGTGATCTTCGTCCCCCTGCTTCTGCCTGCGGCGGAGGGTAACAAGTTCGACAGCGCGCAATTCTTCCGTTCGATCCTTGAGGCGGACGCCGTTTTCATCGGCGAATATCTCCAGGGCGGCCAGACCAAGGCGCGTATCGCAAAGAAAAAAGACCTCGTCGGTTCGACCCCCGCCGATCTCGTGGTGACCGACATAGACAATCAGAAACACTGGCTTAAATACCGTTTCGCCTACCAGCCTCGCACCCCGTATGTTTTCATCGTCAACAAGAAAGGCGATGCCTACATGATCCACCGTGACTCGGTCTCAATCCCCGTTATGAGCGATCGGGTCAATTTCTCCTTCAGCACCCCCTACTACAACAACTTCTGGCAACTTTTCAACCTCGAACTGCTCGAGACCGTCATTCTCGCGGTCCGTGAAAAAGCGGCCGGAGAGATCCAGCCGGCCACCGAAGAGAAGCTGCAGGGACTGTTCAAGAAATACATAGCCGAAAAGGAGGTGAACTCCCTCAAGGCGATCATCCCCGCCGCCGCCTACCTTTCGGTTCGGCTCGATGAGACGGAATATGCGAAGATCGTGGCGCAGGCCGACATGCTCGGGTGCATATCGGTCCGCTTCTCGGCGCAGGTCATGGGCGATCTCTTCTTCAAGAAACAGGTCCTCGCGAAGATACGCTCGTTGCCGCCCGACGCCCAGATAGCGGCCACCCGTAGCGCCGCCGCGACCGATGCCAAGGAGAGCGTCCGCGAACTTTCGGAACTCCTGAAGTCGGTCGAGTCCTACACGCCGCCCTCGAGCGAATGCTTCCCGGAAGAATCTCCCGAATCCAATAAAAAGATATTCCTGCAGGCGGTCATCGAACTTGACACTCCCGAGACCGCCAAGATCATATCACGGGAACTCGCCACCGAAGATACCGCGTGGCTCTCAACGATACTCTCGACCCTCGCCGACTATGAAGGGGCTGATCTTGTTCAGTTGGCGCTCCGCGCTGCGGTGAACGAGCGTTCCTCCGAACGGAAACTGGAGTATGCCAATTATTTCGACCGGGTGAAGTCAAAGGAATCGGCCGCCGTTTTCATCAGTCTGTTCGACAAGAACGAGAACCTCTTCTGGAAGAAACTCATTCTTTCCACCATCGGTAAGTACGGCTACGAGGAGTCGCTTCCCTTCCTCGTAAAGGTCATGCAGGAATCGCCGAACGAGGAGGTCCGCACCACCGCCGCCATGGCCGTCGGTTCGCTTGACAAGAAGGACGGCGTGCTCCCGCTTTATGAGTTCATCAAGCGCGAGAAGTCGGTGCTCGCCAAATCGATAGCGGTCGACTCGATGGCGCAGATAGCCGATAAGAGCGTCCAGACCTACCTGAAGAAGATCATCACCGAGGAAGAGAACAAAAAGATCCGCGAACAGGCGGCGAACGCGATGGAGGACAATCTGTTCATCCTCCGCTACGGCCGCAAGAAACAGTGACCGATCCCCGTCAGCGCGTAGCCGAATACCTCAAATGGCAGAACGCCGTCAGCCCCTTTTTACTACCGAAGGACCTACTCGTTAAGCGACCCTCCCCTCCCGCGCCTGTTGCGCCGGTCGAACCCGTTGCGCTTTCTTCGAACGACAGCCCCCCGACCGGCGACGGCCCCGTAACGGCGTTGGCCGCGCTCGCCCGGGAGATCGCCGGTTGTCGTTCCTGTCGGCTCGGAGATACCCGCACCAACCTTGTCTTCGGCGACGGCGACCCGTACGCTCGCATCATGTTCATCGGCGAGGGGCCGGGCCGGGATGAGGATCTGCAGGGAGTGCCGTTCGTCGGACGCGCCGGTCAACTACTCACCAAGATC
>JAKQHE010000135.1 GCA_029573155.1 bacterium | reverse complement strand
AGCGCCGCCGCGAGGGCGACCGCCGAAACATCTGAACCTCCGCGCCCCAGCGTCGTGACCTCTTTGGAAAAAGATACGCCCTGAAACCCGCCGACGACGACGACGCACCCCTCTTCAAGCGCCTTTTTCACGCGGAAGGGACGAACCTCTATGATACGGGCGTTGGTATGGGCGTCATCGGTTATGATGCCGGCCTGCGAACCGGTCAGCGAGACCGCCCGGACGCCACGCGCATTGAGCGCTATCGCCACGAGCGCCGCGGAAATGCGTTCGCCGGCGGTGAGCAGCATGTCCATCTCGCGCAGGTCGGGTCTCTGCGAGAAATCGCGGGCCTGTTCGATGAGTCCGTCGGTCGTTCTCCCCATCGCCGAGACCACCACCACGACCGGAGCATCTTGGCGGCGGCGGCGCACGACGATATCGGCGATCGCTCCTATCTTTTCCGTATCGGCGAGCGAGGAGCCGCCGAACTTCATGACGAGGGGGCGGGTCATCGTACCTTCAGTTGGGAGGTCGCCTCCGGCACCGCGGCGCCGGTATGGTCGAACAGATAGAAGGTGTATTCGCCGCCCGATATGTTCTGTATCGTCACGGTGAGCGAGTAGAGGCAGAACTCATCGGCGGCGACCAGTCGCGCCGATTCGCGCACCGCTATGAAGTCGGTATCGGCCGTCAGGTAGTAGTACGGGCGGGCATCGCGCCAGGTCAACCGGCCATCGCGGTCCTCGATGCCGAGAAGCGTCCCGCGCGGGAGGTAGAGATTCTCGTGCCGCATGACCACCGTATCGTTCTGGACCTCGACCGACACCGAGGGCGTCGGCAGGGCGTCATCCGCCCCGAACAGGGCATCCGCGTCGTCGAACGGGTCGATGGCGTCGCTCCCCTCGCAGACGCTCTGCGCGACGATGCGGTTCTGCATCACGAGCGGCGTCGAATAGGAGGCAGGACCGCCGCAGGCGCCGAGGATCGCCGCCGTCAGACCGATGAACAGTATCTTTTTCATGACGCACCTCTTTTTTTCTTCCGTTGGTCGCGCTCGGTGGCGCTTTCACGGCATCCGCAGTAATCCTGTCGGTAGATGGCGTATTCCCGGCACAGATCGAAAGATCGGCGATATTCCCATGTCCCGGAAAGGTAGCGGACGGCATGATGCCGCTCGAGCGCAAGCCCCATCTTGTTGATGCGCGCCGCGTCCTTGTGCGGACTGACGGTGAGGGTGGTGGCCGCATGGGTCATGCCGCGCGCGGCGGCCTCCTCGAAGGTCCGCGAGAGCCGCATGGCGTAACAGAGCGTACAGCGCTCCCCCCGTTCGCCGGTCGCGGCGAAGGGGACCACCTCCCGCTCGAAACGGTCCTGCTCATATCCGCCGCTCAAAAGTTCGACATTCTTCCCGTAGCGGGCGACGAGATAGCGCTCCACCTCACGCAGGCGCCGGTCGTGTTCGGCACGGGTATCTATGTTCGGGTTGTAGAACAGCACGGCGAATTTCCCGTCGAACCCGTTATACAGCACATCGGAAACGGCCGACAGACAGGGAGCGCAACAGGCGTGAAGGAGCAGACTCTTCATTGCGGCGGCGTTTTCGCCTCCTCTTTCTTCTTCGGCGTGATGGGCGAACTCCCCTTTGCGGCGTCCTTATCCTTCTTGCGGGCGAGCCGGGCGTCTATCTTCTTTATCAGTTCGTCGATACCGCTCTCTTTGAGCGTCTTGGAGAACTGTTCGCGGTAGTTGCGTAGCATGCTCACGCCGTCGAGTTCGATGTCGAATATGCGGTAGGGACCTTCCGGCGCAGGGAGGTACAGGTGATAGACCACCTCGTAGATGACCGGCTTTTTCTTCAGGGTCGCCTGTATCTCGGT
>JAKQHE010000134.1 GCA_029573155.1 bacterium | reverse complement strand
CGATCCGGCCGGCGCCATCGAGAAGAAGGGGGTCATCAAGACCCGCGGCTACATCGGCGACCGCTGGAAGATGCACGAGAAGGACGGCGCTTTCTTCGCGGTGACCTCCACGAGCCAGTGGTGGAACGGTGAGAACGCGGTCGAGTCGTTCGATGTGACCGATCCGTCGAACCCGAAGAAGATAAGCGAGTTCACCTTCATGACAAATCAGGAACTGCACGGCGCGCGGTTCGACGGGAACCGGCTCTACGCCGTGACCTATTTCCAGCAGGATCCCCTTCATGTGATAGACATCACCGATCCGGCCAAGATGAAGGAACTAGGCCAACTCGCGGTCCCCGGCTGGTCCACCCATATCGAGATACGCGGCACGAAACTCCTCACCGTCGGCATCGACGATCAGGACGGCTGGAACGCGAAGGTCTCCATGTACGATGTGGCCGACCCGACGAACCCGACCGAGATGACCACCGTCGAGTTGGGCGGCGCTGAGAACGGCTACTCGTGGAGCGAGGCGACCAACGACTGGAAGGCCTTCAAGATCTACGACGCCATCGGGCTCATCCTCGTTCCGACGAGCGAGTGGAACTACAACACCTACCGCGAGGTCAATAAACTGCACCTCATCGACTTCGATCTCGAGACCGGTCTTACGAAGCGCGGCTCGGTCGAGAGCCCCGGCTATGTGCGGCGCGGCGTGGTGGTGGGCGACCATATCGCCTCGGTCGGCGACACCACCGTCATGATGATAGACTATAGCGACCGCGACAACCCCGAGATACTGTCGAGTCTGCCGGTCGCCTACGCCGTCGAGAACCTCTTCTCGTGCGCCGGGAAATTGTGCGGCACGAAGGGGACCTCGTGGTATGACAGCGACATCCGGCTCGTGACCTACGATGCGTCGAAGGACTACCCGGTGAACTGGTCGAGCGACCGTGTCCGCGGCCAGTATGTCTACGCGATGCAGAACGACGCGAAGGCGGTCCACATGTTCTCGTACGACAGTTCCTACACCTATGATGAGGAGAAAGGCGAGACCTACCAAGAGAATGTGTACGCGACCCGCTTCGACCTCGCCGAGGGTAAGGACCCGAAACCGGCCGGCTCGCTCAAACTCGAACTGCCTCCGCAGGATCAAGAGGGCGAATACTGGTACTGGTACGGTCGCGCCTTCGCGGTGGCCGAGAGCAAGGCGGCCGGCATGATGAGCACCCGCTACGACTATTATTGCCTTGCCGACGGCGCCATGGTCGATTGCGCGACGGAGGGCGGTTCCTACGACAACTACTATTACTACAACAACTCGAAACTGGCGGTGTACGACCTGCGCGATCTTTCCAAAGAGTCGGCCGCGCCGGTGCTGTTCGACAAAGAGTTCCGCGGCGTCACCTACAACAACACCGTGATCGCACGCGGCGACAAACTGTGGGCCACCGACTGCAAACTGCACGCGTGGGACGACGAAGGGCGCGAACTGCTCATCTGCTACGCGCAGGCGGTCGATGTGTCCGATCCGGCCAAGCCGAAACTCGCCGAAAAATACAATATCCCGGGCGAACTGGTCGGCATGAGCGACGACGGGACCATCTTCTACACCCTGATGCGCACCTGGATAAAGACCGACGAGGACGGCAAACGCGGCGACTACTACTACTCGAGCAACTACCTGTACCATCTGAACATCCTCAAGAAGAGCGCCGACGGCAAGAAACTGACGCTCGTCAAGGTCATCCCGTACCACGAGGAGTACACCTACACCGAGAACACCTCCGAATACCTCTGGAGCAGTTACCTCATTCAGGACAAGAAGGTGTTCCTGAACACCATTCAGCAGACCTACCACTGGGAAGAGCAGCAGTGCTCCTACTACTCGACCACCGTCGAGCGCACCTCGACCGTGGCGGCCTATGACGGCGCGACCGGCGCGAAGATCATGGAAGATGTGGTCCCCGACGGCATCGGCATGAGCGGCGTTGACGGCGGTGGCGTGCTTATCCAGCGCCAGACCGACGCCTTCTACTATTACTACTACGGTAGCGAAGGGCGCGAATACACCTACATCGCCCCCGACGGCACGATGACCGAACTCGCGTTGCCCGAGGTCTCCTACTACGCCGATTACTACTATTACTACAACGGCAACAAGGCGGTCCGGCAGGGCGACAACCTCGTCATCGCGCGTGGCTGGGAAGGGCTCACCACCGTTTCACTGGAACCGTAAGCGTCACGGGAGTTCCCGAAACATCACGGGGGGCCTGCGGGCCCCCCGTTCTTTTTATTTCCGTACCTTTCTCGTCATAGCCAAGAAATGACCATGACCCGATTCTCTTAACCAGTGGAACAGTGGCACGGCCTATTGCAATTCGACCTGTACCGGTTATGATACGGGAGACTGTTACTGGAGTGGGTGCTAAAGAATGAAGAAAACAATTATCGGGGGCGTGTTGACCGCCCCCCTACTCGTTTCTTTTCTCATAATAGGGTTGGCGGTGTTGAGCGCGTGCAAAGAAAACCCCCAAGCACCCAAGGATGATGCCCTGATGGATTTTGAAATCGTTCCCGATTCCGATCAAACAGAGTTCCCGGATCACAAGGAAACGGACTCTGTTGATTTGGATATTACGGAAGAGGCTACGACCGATACCGATGGCAACATATGGGAAGATGTCGATTGTGTCGATGCGCCACAGCCATGGATGGCCGAGGGCGACCCATACGATGACCGTGATATTTTATATCAATACTATGGCGATTTCGATGTGATTGTACAGGATCCGGAGAATGTCCGCGGACTGTGGAATGACAAGTTTGTCGGTTATGATACTGGTTCTATAAAAGAGTGCACCTGCGCTGATTGGGTGTCCAGCGGAGCGTGTGCTGAACAGTTTCCATTCGAGCCGATAATAGTCGAGGAGAGGAATAAGCCGGACACGCCGACCTATGAAAGAAAGCCTCTTCTGGGAATATTTGAATGCGACATGCTTTTGACCCCTCCCCGGCAGTGGGAACTTGCTTGGCGTTACGGCGCAGATCCTAAATATAACGCAGAAAACGGTAAAGTGCTTTTCCCTATGCACTCTTATAACGCATGGACCTTTCCTTATGCCGTAAATGCTCACCTCTTTGACATTGCTTCTCAACAATTGATCACCATTTCTCCCGAGTACTCCAACGCTTACTTTAATGGACGCTATGTTTTCATGACACTTCGTGATGCCGCAAAAAATTATGAGGAACCTGACAAGAACTATTATGAACCCGTGCCGTGGTCGAAGTTGGTCTATTACGATACCGTCGAGCATAAGTACGGCTATGCGTGGTATGGACCGGACTTTTACTACGGCGGATCGATCCACGCGAGCGACACATATATCATCATGAGTATCCAGCAATTGCCAGATGTTTCGGGGGGGCGGGTCGTCTACACCAAGATAGGCGACTGGCAGAACTGGAAAGAACTCAAGTTCATGACCACCTCGTCACAGGGATTCATTGACGCGGGTTTTCCCTCGATGGTGGGGCAATATGTCGCCTTCTACAACTGGGATGCCGAGGTTGCCTTCTGCGATCTCGAGAAGGGGGACCCCGGATGTTTCAAGGTATCGCGGGATGACGAGAATGGACGGATGCCGAAGATTCTTGATAGCAAAGCGGTTTATTACTCTGCCGAAGACAAAACCACGAAAATCTTTTCTCTCGTCAAAGCCAACATTACCGACCCGCAGGCGATCAAGTACACGACTATTGTTTCGCACGACAAAGTGTTAGATATAGATGACATAGACAAAGATTTTCTTCTTTACGGGAAGGAGATAGACAAGCGATCAAACGGCGACCCCCTTATGATAAACTGTTTCTATCGCTTTAGCGACGGCAAATCATTCTGCATGGACGACGCCGACCATGACGCGAAGATACCGACCGACTATTCCTATCTGCCGGGTGGTCATTATCTCGTCTATCAGTCGTGGTACGATCTGGTCCTGCGCGACATGGAGTGCTACTGCGACCAATTCCCCGCCCGCTGTCCCTACGCCGATTACACGCCAAAGAAAGCGAAAGTCTTGCTGCAGGGTAGCAACGAAAGACGCTAGAATTTGTGGCGTAAAAGATCTGGAGAAACACTCGTTTTCTCTCCCCCGTTCTTTTCTTGACTAACCGGCCCCGCTTTGCAATGATGAACGCGCTGAAACACTTCGGAGGTCACGATGCGTTCTCTTTCGGGTATCAAGCCGACCGGCACCCTGCACATCGGCAACTATTTCGGCGCCGCCAAACAGTTCGAGGAACTACAGAAGAAGGGCTACGACTGCTTCTATTTCGTCGCCGACTACCACACGCTGAACACCACGCCCGACCCGGGCGAACTGACCGAGAACTCGTGGGGCGTCGTGCTCGACTATCTCGCCTTCGGACTCGACCCTGAGAAAAGCACGCTGTTCCTTCAGTCGCAGGTCCCCGAGGTGGTCGAACTCGCCTTCATACTCGGCAATGTGACGCCGATGGGGCTCATGCAGCGGGCCCACAGTTACAAGGAAAAGAGCGACAAAGGGGAACTCATCAATGTGGGACTGTTCTACTATCCGCTGTTGATGGCGGCCGACATCCTGCTGTACGATTCGGATGTGGTGCCGGTGGGGCAGGACCAGAAACAGCATGTCGAGATGGCGCGCGACATCGCCCAGAAATTCAACCAGCAGTACAACAGCGAGGTCTTCAAACTGCCTGAACCGCTCATCCGCGAGGATGTCGCGGTGGTGCCGGGGACCGACGGCCGCAAGATGTCGAAAAGTTACGGCAACACCATAGAGATGTTCGCGTCGGAAAAGGAACTCAAAAAGCAGGTGATGGGGATCGTCACCGATTCGACGCCGCTCGAACAGCCGAAAGATCCCGACACATGCAATGTCTTCGCCCTCTACAAACTCTTCGCGACGCCGCAGGAACAGGCGTTGATGAAGGACAAGTACCGCGCCGGCAACTACGGCTACGGTACGGCGAAGAAGGAACTGTTGGAAAAACTCATGCAGTTCTTCAAGCCGATGCGCGAGAAGCGTGAGGAACTCGACAGGAACCGCTACTATGTCGAGCGGGTGCTCCGTGAAGGGGCGCAGCGGGCGCGGACCGCGGCGGTCGAGAAGATAAAGAAGGTCAAGAAGGTCGCCGGGCTCGTCGGCAATATATACTGAACAGGTGAGGGGCTATTTCCGGCCTATTTCTTTCCCGCCTGTTCGGCCACCGTCTCTGCGATGAAGGCGGCCATGTCGTCGAGGAACTGCTCGTTCTCGATGTGGGCGCGGTCGTCGGGGGAGGTCAGGTAGCCGATCTCGAGCAGAAGTCCGGGCGTCGTGGTCAGCCGGAATATCTTGAGATCGCGCTGTGCGAACATGTTGAGGTCGTGTCTCCAGACGGTGAAGAGTTCCGACTTGAGGTAGCGGTCGCGCATCATCTTACCGAACGCGAAGGAGCGGTTGTTCCGGTGGTAGAGCGAAAGGGCTTCCTCGGGTGCCTTCGCGAGGTCGTCGGCGGGATAGTATATTTCCAGACCGCGCGTCTCGGCGAGCATGAAGACATCGATGTTGAAGTGGACGGAGAGGAACAGGTCGGCCTTCGCCTCGGCGATCGCGCGGGCCCGCTCTTCGATCGGGAGCGTGCGGTCCTCCTCGCGGGTCATGACGGCGCGGATGCCCGGCCCCTTGGCAAGCCGGGTCTGTATCTTGCGGGCGAGTCGCAGGGAAAGGTCCTTCTCGATGAGCGAACCCTGCACCGCGCCCTTCTCGTCGCCGCCGTGTCCCGCGTCGATGACGACGGTGAAGGAGAAGACGAGAGAGGGAAAAAGAAGCAGAAGAATTAACGGGAAAAGAAAATTATTTTTTCTTAAGTTCATTGATGAAATTCTGAAAGTCCTTCATTTTGATGAACTCGAACATCACGACGATCTTCCGCATCCGCCGCTTGATGCGCACCGGTATCTGCAGTTTCCGGAAAAGTTCGGTCTCGAGCGGGGCAAAGGCATCGTCCCGCTCTTTCTCCTCTTTCGCCGGGGCGGTCGCCGGTCTCCGACGGGTCAGCGCCTCGACCTGCCGTGCCGAGAGTTCTTCGGCGACGATGCGTTCGACGAGCGGATCCTGTTCGCCGGCCGGAAGCACCGTGAGCGGGCGCACCTGTCCCACCGACACCGCGCCGGTCGCGAGAAGCTTCTTGACCCGGTCGGAAAGCGACAAGAGTCGCAGATAGTTCGATATCTCGGGGCGCGACTTGCCGATCTGATCGGCGAGTTGCTGTTGGGTATAGCCGTTCCGCTTCATCAGTTCGCCGTACGCCTCGGCGACCTCGAGCGGGTTCAGGTTCTCCCTTTGCAGGTTCTCGGTCAGTGCGATGAGATAGTCCTTTTCGCCCTGATACAGGACCGCCGGCAGTTCCTTGATCCCGGCGATCTTCGCGGCGCGGTACCGCCGCTCGCCGGCGATGATTCGGTATCGCGCCCCCTCTTTTTTGACCACGATGGGCTGGATGAGCCCGTGCTCCTTTATCGAGAGCGCGAGTTCCTTCAGTTTTTCATCGTCGAAATAGGCGCGCGGCTGTTTTGCGCTCGGCAGGATCTGATCGATCCGGAGCGTGAGTATCGGCTTGCCCGCAGAGGTCGGCAGCAACTCATCCAGTCCGCGGCCCAGTTTGCCGAACGATCCCTTGTCCTTCCTGTCAGCCACCTGTCCCTCCCTTTCCGATGCGTTTAAGGTATTCCTCGGCGAGCGCGAGGTACTGCCGCGCGCCGGTCGAGGCGATGTCGTAGAGTATGATGGGTTTGCCGAAACTGGGCGATTCCGATAGTTTGACATTGCGCGCGATGACCGTCTCGAACACGGTCTTCTTGAAATGCCGCCGCACCTCCTGTTCGACATCGAAGGTGAGTTTCACCCGCTTGTCGTACATCGTGAGGATGATGCCGTCTATGGCCAGATGCGGGTTCAGAGGGCGGATACGCTCGATGGTCTCGAGTATCCGCGACACCCCTTCGAGCGCGAAGTATTCGCACTGTATCGGAACGATGAGCCCGTCGGCCGCCGCGAGGTTGTTGACGGTGAGGATGTTGAGCGAGGGCGGTGAGTCGATGATGATGAGGTCGAACTTCCGTTTGACGCGATCAAGTATGCCGCGCAGTACGAATTCTCGCTTCTCGAGGTCCAGCAGTTCTATCTCGGCGCCCGTGAGGTCACGGTTGGCCGGCATCACCTTGAGATAGGGGAGTTCGGTGTCGTAGACGGCGGTAAGCGACGGGTCGCCCATCATATCGTAGACGGTGCGACCGACCGGCGTGGTCAGGGCGCTCATTGAGGTCGCGTTGCCCTGCGGGTCCATGTCGACGAGCAGAACGCGCTTTTCGAGCGCGCCGAGGCAGGCGGCGAGATTGACGGCGGTCGTCGTCTTGCCGACGCCGCCTTTCTGATTGACGATGGTGACGATACGTGTCATGGGGTCCCTCTAGGGTAGGGAGTAGGTTATGATGCGGTGTTTTTTGCGCAGGGAGTCGAACCACTCGTCGAGTGCCTTGTTCTTCTCCTCCTCGGTCGGTTTCGCGGTCGGCGGAAAACGCCTTTTCAGGAGGTCGTTCATCATCAGTCGCACGATGAGCCGCTTCTTGACGAGCATACGGAACTCGAGCGGAGAGATGCCGAAACTCTTGAACAGATCGCCCAGGTAGGGAAGCTTCTCGTAGGTGGCAACCATCTCCTGTACCGTCCGATCGTCAAGGGGAAGATCACGGTCCCGTGACTCAAAGAACAGGATAGCCCGGAGGATGAGAGAGTCAAGGATCTTCCCTTTGAGTTCGCGCGAGAGCGGTGTATGCAGTGGGGCGCCGTTCTCGAGGTTCAGGAGCGCCGCCTCCTGCAGGATATCGGAGTAGGTGATGACGGTCGTATCGTCTATCTTCGCCGCGACGCTCTCTATGACCTGCTGGGCCGTCGTGACGACCGGCGCCGCGAGCAGTATCAGCCCCAGTATCGTTCGATATGCGCCCATGTCTCTTCCTTCCCCTCGCCGGTGGTCGCCGAAACGCACGGTGCGCCGGGGTTGCCGCGGCGCAGGCGCTGCTTCTCAGCGGTCGAGAGTTTGTCTATCTTGGTGAATACCGGTAGCCACGGGAGCCGGTGGTGGTCGAGGAACGCGATCATCTGCTCGTCGTTAGGCTGGGGACCGTGACGCCCGTCGATGAGCAGGAGGATGAGCCGCAGATTATCGCGCCGGGTGAGGTAGGACTCTATGGTCCGTCGCCAGACCTCTTGTTCGCTTTTCGATCGTTTGGCGAACCCGTAACCGGGAAGATCGACGAACCGGAACGCCCCGTTGATGTCGAAGAAGTTCATTGTCACCGTCTTACCGGGGGTCTTGCTCGTCTTGACGAGGTTCCGACGACCGAGCAGAAGGTTCATAAGACTGGACTTGCCGACATTGGAACGGCCTATGAAAGCGTATTCGGGAAGCGTCGGGGGCGGCAGGTCGGCGGGATGGGCGGCGCTTTTCA
>JAKQHE010000271.1 GCA_029573155.1 bacterium | reverse complement strand
TCAGCATCGCCGCGGGGATCATGCAAGATGTTGATGCGGCGAAGAAATACAACGACTACCGGAAACTCTCGTCGGAGGAGGGGATCGCCGATTTCATCGCCGCCGGAGGAACAAGGGAGGAATATGTCAAGAAGACCAACGGGCTTCTTGATGAGGGGGATGCGTCACGGTACGGTAGTATCATAACATATGCGTTTGGCGCCGCCTTGGCGGCGACCGGCGTGACCCTGATGGTCTGGTGGAAAGATACGCCAGTCGAGCAGGTTTCGGTCGCCCCGACACAGGGCGGCGCGATCCTTACCCTTTCCGGCAGTTTTTAGGAGGCGGCCATGAGATATGCGCTTCTTCTCATCGCCTTTTTCGCGATATCCTGCGCCCAGCGACCCGACGCCGTCGATGCGGCCGAGGCATACAACAACTGGATGGCGGCCCATCCCGACGAAGACATCGACAACCCCGCCGAGGTCGAGTCCGATATCGATGATCCCTACGAACCTGACGAGGATATCGACGATCTCGATCTGCCCCACGATCCCGACCTGCATGAAGAGGACATCGACATGATCGACGAGGATCTGGTCGACGAGGACCTCATCATCAACCCGATGACCTGCAACGCCGACACCTGCGACGATCCCTACTCGGGACTCACTTGGCAGAAAAATTCCTCCTACACCGGAACGCAGGGGAACTCGGCGTCGTTCTGCACCGGCATCGACGGGTTCGGCGGTTTCATGAACTGGCGCCTGCCGACCATCGCCGAACTGAAAACGCTACGACGCAACTGCGACAACGACGCGGGTTGCGCCGACGCCGCGGTCTGCTACTGGGATGTGGCGCTTGCCGGCGCCTGCGACAAACCGCATTGGTCTTCTACGCTCGCCGGCGGCACGCAGTACTCCACCCTCAACTTCAAAACGGGCAAAGTGGCGGCGGTCGAATCGAATGTCGACCAGTACGCCCGCTGTGTCACCGATACCACCAAGTAATTCTCTATTAAAAACAACACTCGTTTCATATGTCGCTTGAGTAGAACGGCACCGTCAGTTGTCGTACTCTTTCGCGAGGTCGATGAGGGTGACGAACTGCGCCCGCAGGCCGTGCGGATCCTTGCCGAGCGATCCGGCCGCCCGCGTTTTGGCACCGTCGTAGGAGGCGTCAAACTTGTAATAGGAATCGCGAAGTAGCAGGCCCCACTCCGTCACGGCGCTCGCGAACCGGAAATTCTCCGACGGCTCGGCGAGGTAGTGTTCGGCCGTGACAGGCACCGCCATCATCGTGCTCTCGTCCGACAGCGGCGGCTTGTAGCGCACCCGCACCTCGACGAAATCATCGGCCCCCGGCGCATAGGCGAACGGGCTCATCCCGTCGACATACTCTATCTGATAGAAGGCGGTGACGGTGTGCCCCGCCCCCAGTTCACCCGAATCGACCTTGTCGTCGTTGAATTCGCTGTTCTCCATGACGCGGTTGTCGTAGCCGATGAGACGGTACTTGAGCACTTTCGAGGGATTGAACTCAACCTGCACCTTGACATCCTTTGCGATGGTGTAGATGGTCCCGGCAAGACGGTCGGTGAAGACGCGGTGGGCCTCTTCAAGACTGTCGATGTAGTAGTAGTTGCCGTTACCGGTGTCGGCCAGCGCCTCCATGTTGCCGTCGGCGATGAAGTTCGGGTCACCGAAAGTGAGCACCGTCAGGAATATCTTTTTATCCCGTTCCGCCTTGATGAGCGCGGTCAACTGTTCGGT
The DNA here is from genome assembly GCA_029573155.1 of bacterium. GTDB lineage: Bacteria > UBP6 > UBA1177 > UBA1177 > JAKLFG01 > JAKLFG01. The sequence continues at coordinate 1,630 of JAKQHE010000271.1, read as the reverse complement.
GGTGGTAAAGCCGCCGGTGTTGAATTCGCCGTCGGTGGCGAGGATGACACGGTTGTTGCCGCTCTCGTCGAGATTCTTTTCCGCCTCGGTGTAGGCCATCTGTATCCCGGCGCCGCCATTGGTCGAACCGCCGGCGGTCAACGAATTGACGGCCGCGCGGATCGTCACCTTCCCCGACGCGGTCGCCTTGGTGGGCGCCAACGCCTCGGTGGCGGCGTCGCTGAACTTGATGATGCCGATCGAATCGTCATCGCCGAGATTGTCCACCAGCGTCAGGAGCGCCGTTTTGAGGAGCGGCAGACGGTCGGCCGGCTCCATCGACCCCGACACATCGATAAGGAACATGAGGTTCGACGGCATCCTTTCGGTCAACTGTTCCCCTTTGAGTCCTATCATCAGGAGATCGTGCGGCGCGTACCACGGGCAGAGCCCCATCTCGACCGTCACCGAGAAGGGATGGTCGGCGCCCGGCGCGGGAGCGGTGTAGGTATAGTCGAAGTAGTTGATGAGTTCCTCGATGCGAACATTGGTGGCCAGCGGCATATATTTGTTGTAGGTGAGATTTCGCCGGACTATGGAATAACTCGCCGTATCGACATCGATGCCGAAGGTCGACTCGGGTTCAATCGCCGTGAAGATGAAGGGATTCTCATCCTCGGGCACCTCCTCGTCGGCATCGGGAACGACCGCATCGTCAACCGGCGACGCCTCCTCTTCGGGCGTCTCGGTATCGACCGCCACATCCTCGTCGGTCACGGTGGTATCGGTGTCGGTCATCGGGTTGTCGGCCTTTTCGTCGGGGACGGTATCGTCGGTCGTCGTCGTGTCTGATGCGGTGTCTGGTTGAGTGTTATTGTCGACATTGGTGTTGTCGGTCGTGGTGTTGTCGGTCGTGCTGTTGTCATCGTTGTTGGGCACGACATTCGAATCATCTTTAGCAGAACTGCAGCTGGCCACCAGAACCACGAGGAACGCCACGAAAAGCGGAACAAGCCATACGCGCGGTGCCATGATATCCTCCCCCGTCGGTTTAATGATCGTCTCCTTTCGCCGCCTCATTATAGTATAACGATGCTTGGTTTTCTCTTCGTGATGCGCCTCCCGTTACGCCAGACACACTTCCCTTCTATAGTACCCCCGCAAAGCACGGTGTATTATAACCGACGGCAAAAAAACTCAAATAGTTTTTTTCATCTCTTTTCCTCAATTTTTTCGCCCAGCCTTTTGCCTAATAGTTCTGAAACCTTGCAGAATATTACCTCGTTTATTGCCCTGTTAATGTGGTAATAAATCGAGGTAGCTACTTCGAACCGCTTGATCTGAGTAGGAAATCTTCCATGAAACGGTCGAGTATCTCGGCGCCGTCGAGGACCGCCTCGGCGTTGCCGGTCTCGAAATCGAACCGATGATCCTTTACCATCTTATAAGGATGTACGACATAGGAGCGTATCTGACTGCCGAAATCTATCCCCATCTTGTTCTTTTCCTGCTCGGCGCTCTCGGCCGCCTTCTTCTCCAACTCCAGTTCATAGAGTTTCGAGCGGAGCATTTTCATCGCGGTCGCCCGGTTCTTGTGCTGTGACCGCTCGTTCTGGCACTGCACGACGGTGTTGGTCGGCAGGTGGGTGAT